>JABXKX010000479.1 GCA_013619035.1 Peptostreptococcaceae bacterium | reverse complement strand
GAGACAGGATAAAACTCTTTCTGTCCTAAAAGATGAATTTATGACGATTAGAGCTGGTAAAGCCAATCCGTCAATATTAAATAAGGTAACAGTTGAATATTATGGTGCTGATACACCTATTAATCAAATGGCAGGTATTTCTGCTCCTGAACCTAGAATGATAGTTGTACAGCCTTATGATGTTACTTTAATCCCAGAGATAGAAAAAGCAATTATGATGGCGGATCTTGGATTAAATCCATCAAATGATGGTAAATTAATAAGACTTGCAATTCCTATGTTAACAGAGGAAAGAAGAAGAGATTTAACTAAAGTGGTTAAAAAAGCTGGCGAAAATGCTAAAGTTGCTCTTAGAAATGAGAGACGTCAAGCGAATGATCAACTTAAAAAACTGCATAAAGCTAATGAGTTAACTGATGATGATATCCGTTCTGGAGAAAAAGAAGTTCAGGATTTAATTGATAAATACGTTAAGATTGTTGATGAGATGATTGAAGAAAAAGAGAAGGATATTTTAGCTGTATAAGTGACTCGACCTCGGGTTTCCGAGGTTTTTTCCTTTTTGGAGGTAGATATGTTTAAAGCTTTTTTTAAGAAGAAGAATACTATAGAAACTTTAGAAGACTTAAATATTCCCAATCATATTGCAATCATAATGGATGGTAATGGACGATGGGCTAAAAAAAGAAATATGCCAAGGAACGTAGGACATAAAGCTGGGGTAGAAAAAGTTAAAACCATCTCAAAAGCGTGTTCAAAATTTGGCGTTAAGTACTTAACTTTGTATGCTTTTTCAACAGAAAATTGGAATAGACCGGATCAGGAAGTTAATGGTCTAATGGATTTACTGGTTTTCTTTTTAAAAAATGAATTAACCGAAATGCATGAAAATAATGTTCGCATTATGACAATTGGTGATATTTCGAGATTACCAGAAAAACCAAGGCAAACTATGGAAAATGCGATTAAGACCACAGAAAATAATGATGGTCTATATCTAATAATTGCTTTGAACTATGGGAGTCGTACTGAAATTAAAGAAGCTATTAAACATATAGCGCAAGATGTTAAAGATGATAAAATAAAAGTTGATGCAATAGATGACTCACTTATTGAAAACTATCTATATACTAAGAACATCCCAGATCCCGACCTTATGATTAGGACAAGTGGAGAGTTGAGATTAAGTAATTACTTATTGTGGCAATTGGCTTATTCAGAATTTTATTTTACAGATGTATATTGGCCTGATTTTGGTGAAGAAGCACTATTCGAAGCCATAAAAGTATATTCGAGTCGTCAAAGAAGATTTGGTGGTGTATAGGAGGTCTGATGTTAATTAGAATTATTAGTTCAGTTGTAGCATTACCATTATTATTCTTTTTTGTATTAATGGGTGGTAATTATTTGGAGGTTGCTGTAGCAGTTGTATCATTAATTGCTTTGTATGAATTTTTTAATGCTCTAAAGAAGAAGTATCAACCAGTTGTAATACCAACTTATATATTGTTAGTATTATTTAGTTTAACTTATCACTTTGAGATGTTTACAGTTTTGAGTGGTGTTGTAACGGTTTATATAGCGTTATTACTAGGATTATATGTTTTTGATGAAAAAAGACATTTTGCTGATATTGGTGTAACAGCTTTAGGCGCAATTTATATTATTTTCTTCTTATATCATGTTGTCTTGTTATCAAAATTGGAACCAGCTTTCATGATTTGGTTTATTTTTATCGCATCTTGGGGTGCCGATACGGGTGCTTATTTCATAGGGAAGAAGTTTGGTAAAAGAAAATTATCACCGACTGTAAGCCCAAATAAGTCAGTTGAAGGTGCAATAGGAGGCGTAACAACATCAGTTGTTTTATGTGTGATACTGTCTATGGTATTTGATGCTTCATTTGTACCTTATAGTATTGCAATTGGTATTGTTGGTAGTTTGATATCAATCATCGGAGATTTAGTTGCGTCAAAGATAAAAAGAGAGATGGGCATAAAAGATTATGGTCATATTATGCCAGGGCATGGTGGTGTTATGGATCGTTTTGATAGTTTACTTTTAGTGACACCATTTATCTATTATGTAATTAAATTAGTTCTGATGATCAAATAATTAAAATAGTAAAATGACAATATTGTCATTTTATTTTTTTGCGTATCTTTAAGCATCTAAATTTGATATAATATTATAGATAAAGGTAGGTCTAATATGAAAAAAATAACAATACTTGGCTCAACGGGTTCAATTGGAACACAGAGTATCAATATACTTTCAAAGTATCCGAATGATTTTAAAATTATTGCCTTAACAGGTAATCAAAATATAGAGTTGTTGTTAAAACAAACCACAGAAATTAAACCTCAATATGTGGTTATTTTTAATGAAACAATCTATAAAGAAAAAAAACATCTATTTGATCATCTAGAGGTGACCGTGTTATCTGGATTAAATGGATTGATTGAAGTTGCTACATTAGAAGATGTTGATGTGGTGATTAATTCAGTGGTTGGTAATATTGGTTTAATGCCAACGCTCAAAGCAATACAAGCTAAAAAACAAGTGGCTATTGCTAATAAAGAATGTTTGGTAACCGCTGGAGAAATCTTAATGAAAGAAGCATCACTTCATCAAGTAGATATTTTACCGATTGATAGTGAACACTCAGCTATATTCCAAGCATTACAAGGTAATTCTCTAAAAGATATTAAACGGGTGATACTCACTGCATCGGGTGGACCTTTTAGAAATACAAGTAGAGAAGCTATAGAAAAGATGAAAGCTTTTGATGCTCTTAAACATCCTAATTGGTCTATGGGTAGAAAGATTTCTATTGACTCGGCAACTCTAATGAATAAAGGACTTGAAGTCATAGAAGCTAAATGGCTATATGATTTATCAATTGATCAAATCGATGTCATTGTTCATCCACAAAGTATTATTCATTCAATGGTTGAATACCATGATCATTCCATTATTGCACAAATGAGTTTGCCAACAATGGAAATTCCAATATTATATGCATTATCATATCCTGAAAGAAAACCGATGGCATTTGAAACCGTCGATTTTGTAAAATTAGGAGCACTAACATTTGAAGCACCGAGACGAGAGGATTTTCCTTGTTTAGATTTAGCTTTTGAAGCCATTAATCGTGGTGGCTTGGTACCAACAGTTTTAAATGCCGCAAACGAAGAATTGGTGTATGCATATTTAAAAGATCAAATATCCTTTTATGATATTTCAAAATATGTAGAACAAGCAATGAACCATTATGATATACGACAATTAACTAGCATTGATGATGTACTTGTTTATGATCAAATGACTAGAACCTATATAAAGGAGATACTAAAATAAATGGAAATGATTAGAAGCGCAGCAGCGTTTATATTTGTAATTGGAATTATGGTCCTTGTTCATGAACTCGGACATTTCACAGTTGCTAAACTCAATAAAATACATGTTTATCAGTTTTGTATTGGATTAGGTCCCAAGATATTTAAGTATAAAGGTAAAGAAACAACTTATGCGATATGTTTGTTACCAATTGGTGGTATGGTAGATTTAAGAGAAGATGAAAACGATCTAACCAATGAAAGAAGTTTTTCAGCTAAAAAACCTTACCAAAGACTTTTGGTTATTTTAGCAGGGGCTTTTATGAACTTTGTACTGGCCTATGTTTTAATTGTGGGTATATTTTTAACTGAACCATTGCCAACAACAACGATTGGGACACTTGCACCAGATTTACCTGCCATTGAAGCTGGTATAGAAGTTGGTGATACAATAGTAGAAATCAACGGCAATAAAATTAAGTTTTGGAATGATGTTACTAATAATATTGCTTTTAGTAAAGATACAAAATTTGTAGTGAAAATAGACCGAGATGGTCAAGAAATAGTTTATAATTTAGATGGGCATTTAAGTGAAGATGGTTATTACATGATTGGTGTTGGTACATTAATAGAGAAACGACCAGAACTTGCTTTTGCTTACGGTTGGAATGATTTCTTAGATAAGTCTACGATGATAGTTGATGGTTTTGTACAACTGATCACAAGACAAATCGATCCTTCAGCTGTATCGGGTCCGGTAGGGATATTCAAACAAGTTGGGGAAGTTGCTCAAACAAATAATCTGAAGAATTTACTTTACTTCACAGCGTTGTTATCAATTAACCTTGGGATATTTAACTTACTACCATTTCCATTCTTAGATGGTGGTCGAGCTTGTTTTATTATTTATGAAATGATTGTAAGAAAACCAATCAATAAAGATAAAGAAGCATTTGTACACTTTATCGGTATGGTCGCATTATTGGTACTCATGGTAGTGCTAGTATTTAAAGATTTAGCGGTGTAATTATGAAAAGAAGACAAACAAAAAAAATAAAAGTAGGTAATCTCTTTATTGGAGGAGATGCCCCTATTGCGATTCAATCAATGACCAATACAAAGACCAGTGATGTAGAAAAAACGGTTCAACAAATATTGGAACTTGAACAAGCTGGATGCGAAATTGTAAGGGTTACAGTAAATGATAAAGAAGCAGCTGAAGCAATAAAGGAGATTAAAAAACGTATCCATATACCTCTAGTAGCAGATATTCACTTTGATTATAGATTGGCTTTAATGGCTATCGAAAATGGCATTGATAAACTACGTATAAATCCAGGAAATATCGGATCGATTGACCGTATTGAAGCAGTTGTTAATGCTGCAAAAGAAAAGAATATACCAATAAGAATTGGTGTTAATAGTGGTTCTCTTGAACAAGATATATTGGATGCGTACGGTGTAACAGCACAAGGGCTTTATCAAAGTGCATTAAAACATATTAAAATACTAGAATCATTCGGCTTTTACAACACAATAGTATCCATTAAAGCAAGTAGAATTCAAATGACTTTAGAAGCTTTTGAAATGTTGGCAAAAGAAGTCGACTATCCTTTCCATATTGGGATTACAGAAGCCGGTACTAAGTTTAAAGGAACCATTAAATCATCTATTGGCATTGGGGCTTTGTTATTAAACGGTTTAGGAGATACTCTACGAGTGTCATTAACAGCCAATCCGATAGAAGAAATACCGGTATGTAAAGAAATACTTAATACATTAGGTCTTAGGACTTTTGGAATTAAGTTTGTATCTTGTCCGACATGTGGTAGGACACAAACAGCAATGATTGAGATTGCAGAAGCCGTTGAAAAGGCTGTAGCGCATCTTAATAAAGAGTTGACTGTTGCTATTATGGGTTGTGCAGTAAATGGTCCTGGTGAAGCAAAAGAGGCTGATTTAGGTGTCGCATGTGGTGATAAAACAGGTTTGATCTTTAAAAAAGGTGAAATCTTTAAAAAAGTAGATGAAAATTCAATCGTTTCGACATTGGTTCAAATGATTGAGGAGTTTTAGAATGGAGATTTCATGACTTTAGATCAGTTGTTAGATAAGCATTTCAATGCTTATGATATAAAGCTTTTAAGTATAAAATTAATAAAAGAAACTCAGAAACTGATGATATTTATCAAATCAGAAGATGTGATTGAAGATAAAGAAGTGACCAAATTTGAGAGCAGTGTTAAAGAAACACTAGGTCTTGTTTCTGATGTCATGACAGTATTTCATTATGATGTTTCTTACATGAATCCAGAAACTTTTGCTAAAAAAATATGGCCTAATACATTAGAATACATTGGCAGAAAAAGTATGAACACTAAAATGATGTTATCAAAAGCCATGATTGGTTTTGATCAAAAGATCATCATGATTACTTTTCCCGATGAATTTACGTACACTAATTTAATAAAAAATAATACAGATAAATTTTTGACCGACTATTATTCTAGAATGTTTGAAACCAATGTGCAAGTAAAATTCTCATTTGATCTTAATCATGTGGACGATATGCTCATAGAACATGAACGTATGAGAGAAGAAGAAACTGTTAAACGTGCCATGGAAATATCTAAGAATTACACACCTGGTGATAGCAATAAGAGTCGTCCGAGTAAAAGTGAAAACAAAGAATTTTCTGGTGGTGGGAATTCATTTGGTGGTGGTAAGACATATGAAAAAATACCAAAAGAATTACCAAAAGATGTTGTTTATAGAAAAACTATAAAATCTCATCCTATCCCAGTAAAAGAAGCAAATGAAGAAGAAAGTTTGGTCACTTTAGCAGGTGATGTATTTATGGTTGAAACCCGTGTATTAAGAGGCGGTAAAGTTCTGATAACTTTTGCGATATCAGATGGTCTTGATTCTATGGGTGTAAAAATATTTGCAAAACCAAAAGACAGTGAACAGATTATGGAAAAGTTAAAAGATGGCAAGCGTTATATTATTGAGGGCATGGTCAGAAATGATACCTATGAAAAAGAACTAGTTATATTTGCTAACGCAATTAATACTTTACCTGATCGACCTAAAAGACAGGACAATTCTGAAGAAAAACGTGTGGAACTTCATTGCCATACCAGTATGTCAGATATGGATGGTATTACAAATGTTAAGACTTTGGTAAAAAGGGCTATTGAATGGGGACATAAAGCCATTGCAGTCACAGATCATGGTGTTGTACAAGCTTTCCCGGATGCTATGCACGCTTCAGGGGATGAAATAAAAGTACTATATGGTGTAGAAGGTTACATGGTTAACGATATCAAACCCATGTTAGGAAAAACCAATGAATTGGATTGGAATCAAGATTTCGTAGTCTTTGATTTAGAGACAACAGGTTTCTCTTCTAAACACGATATGATAACAGAGATAGGTGCAGCAAAAATTAGAAATGGTGTTGTCATTGACTCATTTTCTACTTTAGTAAATCCACAGAAAAAAATACCTTTTGTTGTTATAGAAATAACAGGTATCACCAATGAGATGGTTGCTGATCAACCAACTATTGATGAAGTATTACCTAAGTTTTTAGATTTTATAGGCGATGCGGTAGTTGTGGCTCATAATGCACCATTTGATATAGGATTTATGAAAGAACAATCGATGAGATTACACTGTGATTTTGATCCTGTGGTTATGGATACTTTGGTATTGTCACAACTGTTATTAACAGAAGTCAAACGTTTTAATTTGAAAAGAATTTCGAAATATTTGAATGTATCACTCGTAAATGCTCATAGAGCTGTTGATGATGCAAATGCAACCGCACAGGTATTTATTAAACTCATAAATATGTTAAAGGACCTTGAAGTTGATAATATGGTCGCATTGAATCAGTATTATAAAGATAATATGAATATCAGTCGTATCAGATCCAATCATATCATTGTATTTGCAAAGAATTTGACTGGACTGAAGACGATGTATCAGTTGATATCTAAGTCAAATATTGACTATTATGCTGGACGACCAATCATGCCTAAGAGTTTGTTGAGAGACAATAGGGAAAACCTAGTGTTGGGATCTGCGTGTGAAGCTGGTGAACTGTATGCTGCCATACTTAATCATCGTTCGCCACAGGAAATCCTTGAAATTGCTTCGTTCTATGATTATTTTGAAATACAACCGGTTGGCAACAATGAGTTTTTAGTAGACAAAGGCATGGTAAGGAATTTTGATGAGTTACGTGATATTAATAGAAAAATAGTAAATCTTGGAGAGCAATTAAATGTCCCTGTAGCAGCTGCTGGAGATGTACATTTTATAGATTCCGAAGATGAAGTTTATAGACGTATATTAATGGCTGGTAAAGGTTTTAAAGATTCGGATAAACAGCCCCCATTATTTTTAAGAACCACTGAAGAAATGCTTAAAGAATTTGAGTATCTTGGACCAGAAAAAGCTAGAGAAGTCGTTATTGATGTCCCGAATCAGATAGCTGATATGATGGACGATTTTTTACCAATTCCGGATGGTACATTCCCTCCAATTATTGAAGGATCAGATGACGAACTTAGAGAAATGTGTGAAGTAAAAGCTGCTAGTATCTATGGTGAACCAATTCCTGAGTACGTTAAAGCAAGACTGGATAAAGAGCTGAACTCTATTATTTCCAATGGTTACTCCGTAATGTATATCATCGCTCAAAAGTTAGTTACAAAATCTTTAGAAGATGGTTATTTGGTTGGTTCAAGAGGGTCGGTAGGATCATCTTTTGCAGCGACGATGAGTGATATAACAGAAGTAAATCCATTGGCACCACACTATGTTTGTGACCAATGTAAAAAATCGGAGTTCTTCTTAGAGTCAGATTTAGGTTCAGGTGTAGATTTACCAGAGAAAGATTGTCCTGATTGTAACATACCTTATAGAAAAGACGGGCATGCCATTCCATTTGAAGTATTCCTTGGATTCTATGGAGATAAAGAACCCGATATTGACCTTAACTTTGCAGGGGTTTATCAAAGTAATTCACACAAATACTGTGAAGTTCTTTTTGGTGAAGGAAAAACCTTTAAAGCGGGCACAATCGGAACCATTGCCGAAAAAACAGCTTTTGGTTATGTAAAAAAATACTTTGAAGAGCGTGAAATAAATGTAAATAAAAGGGAAGTTATTAGATTGGCACAAGGGTGTACTGGGGTTAAAAGAACTTCTGGCCAGCATCCAGGTGGTATTATGGTTATTCCTGATTATAAAGATGTTGAAGATTTTTCTCCGATACAATACCCAGCAAATGATTCGAAATCAGGTGTTAAAACAATGCACTTTGATTATCATTCAATTTCAGGCCGTATTCTGAAGCTGGATATACTTGGGCATGATACGCCAACGATTATTCGTCAACTTGAAGAATTAACAGATGTAGATGTTCAGAAAATCCCGTTAGATGATCCGGATACTGTAGCTATTTTTACATCAACAAAAACACTAAAAATTAAAGATAAAGATTACAAAGAGGAAATTGGAAGTCTTGGTATTCCTGAGTTTGGTACAAAATTTGTAAGACAAATGCTTAAAGATACACAACCAACTACTTTTTCTGAGTTGGTACGTATATCAGGATTGTCTCATGGTACAGATGTATGGATCAACAATGCACAAGACTTGGTTCGTGATGGTATCACTGAATTAAAGCATGTTATATCAACTCGTGATGATATTATGAACTATTTGATTTATATGAAACTACCTTTTGGTACAGCTTTTAGTATCATGGAGGATGTGCGTAAAGGTAAAGGGTTAAAAGAAGAATATGTAGACTTAATGAGAGAAAAAAATGTGCCTGAGTGGTATATTAAATCTTGTAATACAATTAAATATATGTTCCCGAAAGCTCATGCAGTTGCTTATGTTATGATGTCGTTTAGAATTGCTTATTTTAAAGTACATCATCCTAAAGCGTTTTATGCGACATTCTTTTCAGGAAAAGTTGATGATTTCGATGCGGATCAGTTTTCTAAAGGTGTGGAATATGTACGTAATTACATGAATGAAATTGAAGATGAAGAACGTATTTTATCAAAGAAAGAACTCGATATATTAGCGATTGCAGAGGTTGTTGAGGAGTTTTACTGTAGAGGTTATAAAGTTGAAAAAGTAGATCTTTATAAATCGCATTCAGACAATTTTATTGTAACAGAAGAAGGATTGTTGCCACCACTTAGATCCTTACAAGGCGTTGGAGAGAATGCCGCTAGATCTATTATGGAGATGCGTGATAAATCTGAGATTATGAGTAAGGATGACTTAAGAAAAAGAGCAAAAGTTACTAAAACGGTTATTGAGACTTTAGATGCGCATGGGTGTTTAAA
>JABXKX010000293.1 GCA_013619035.1 Peptostreptococcaceae bacterium | reverse complement strand
GTGGATTATATGCTGTCGTGGATTCTATAGCAAAAATTGTTGCTATGGGTGGCGATTATAGAACCGCTAGATTAACATTCCAAGAGTACTTTGAAAAATTAGGAACAGACGCATCTAAATGGGGTAAGCCTATGTCAGCTTTATTAGGTGCTCATATTGCTCAGGATGCTTTTAAAACGGCAGCCATTGGTGGTAAAGATTCAATGTCAGGTACTTTTAAAGATATCACTGTACCACCAACATTGATTTCATTTGCTGTTAGTCCTTCAAAGGTAAATGATGTGATTACACCAGAATTCAAATCTGATGAGTCAACACTTATTGTGTTTGATGCGGTAAGAAAAGCAGATGAAACGCCTGACTTTGATCAACTTACTAAGAATTATGATAAAATTCATGAATTGATTCAAAGTGGAGATATCGTATCAGCCTATACAGTTTCAGAGGGTGGCTTGATTTCAGCATTAATCAAAATGAGTTTTGGTAATCAAATTGGATTTACGAGTACTTTATCAACACAGGAGCTATTTGAAAGAAATATTGGTTCAATTATTGTAGAGATGAAAAATCCAGTAGAGTTAACAGATTATACTTATAAAACTATTGGTAAGACATTAAAAGCAAATCAAATGATTATTCAAGATAAAACATATGATTTAAGTGATCTTGAAAACTTATGGAATAACGGTCTCGAATCGGTTTATCCTATTTCCGAAAACTTAAAGGGTTCTATAGAAGCGATTACTTATAAAACATCTAAACAAATAAAAGCAAAGAAAACATATGAAACACCAAAAGTTGTTATTCCAGCATTCCCAGGAACAAACTGTGAAGATGATACTAAAAAAGCATTTGAAAAAGCGGGTGCTTCTGTAGAAACTGTTCTTATCAGAAACTTAAAGCCAGAGTGGATTGAAGCATCTATCAATCAATTGGTAGAAGCAATATCAACCGCTCAAATCATAGCTTTACCAGGTGGTTTTAGTGCAGGAGATGAGCCTGATGGTTCTGGTAAATTCATTGCATCAGTATTTAAGAATCCAAAAGTGAAAGAAGCAGTCTCGGATCTTTTAAACAATAGAGACGGTTTAATGATTGGTATCTGTAACGGTTTCCAAGCATTGATGAAATTAGGTCTTTTACCATATGGAGAAATAAAGGCGTTAGAAGATGACAGTCCAACTTTAACTTATAACAAAATTGGTCGTCATATAGCAAGATATGCTAAAACAAGAATTACATCTAATTTATCACCGTGGTTGACTGGTGTAAAAGTAGGAGATGTTCATAATGTAGCATTCTCTCATGGTGAAGGTCGTTTCTATGCCAATGATAAGATGTTAAAAACTTTAATTCAAAATGGTCAAGTAGCGACTCAATATGTGGATGAAAATGGTCAACCATCATACGATGGTGCTATCAATCCAAATGGATCACTTTATTCAATTGAAGCGATTACATCAAAAGATGGCCGTATCTTAGGTAAAATGGGTCATTCAGAGCGTATCGGAAGTGGTGTTGCAAAGAATATCTATGGCGAAAAAGACATGAAGATATTTGAGGCAGGCGTTAATTATTTTAAAGGCTTATAAAAAGTACACAAAGCACCAATCCGTACTTTTATATAAAAAGCGTAATAAACGTTCGTGTTTTAATTGAAAATCGATAAGTAGAGTGTTAAAATTAGGGTATCAAGTGTTTATGACAAAGGAGAATGAAATGAAAGTAGCGATTATTATGGGTAGCGATTCTGACTTCCCAGTTGTACAAGGAACTTATGATGTATTAAGAGAGTTTGGAGTAGAAGTGGATTGTAGAGTTATGTCAGCTCATAGAACGCCAGATAGAGCAATAAAATTTGCAAAGAATGCAGATAAAGAAGGCTATGAAGTGATTATTGGTGCAGCTGGTAAAGCGGCTCACTTACCAGGAGTTTTAGCGGGTTGTTCAGTATTACCTGTGATTGGTTTACCAATTAAATCTTCAACTATGGATGGATTAGATTCACTATTATCAATTGTTCAAATGCCAAGTGGTGTACCAGTAGCAACTGTTGCAATCAATGGCGCATTAAATGCAGGATTGTTAGCGTTACAAATCTTGAGTATCAAGTATCCGGAAATTAAAGAAAAATTATATGATTACAAAAAATCAATGGCAGAAGCGGTTGAGAAAAAAGATGATAAGTTACAAGGTCTATTATAGGAGGGTATCATGGAAAAGTTAGAAATGTTATACGAAGGTAAAGCAAAAAGAGTTTACAAGACAAACGAACCAGATATTTTTCACATTGTTTACAAAGATGATGCAACAGCGTTTAATGGCGAAAAAAAGGGTACGATTCTTGATAAAGGTGCTGTAAACAATCAAATGTCTGCAATCATGTTTGAAATGTTAGAGACAAAAGGTGTACCAACACATTTCGTTGAGTTATTAAATGAAAGAGAAATGTTGGTTAAAGCTGTTGAAATTTTACCGATAGAAGTTATAGTAAGAAATATAGCAGCTGGTTCTTTGGCTAAGAGATTAGGATTAGATGAAGGTACAGTAATGAATGAAACTGTATTAGAATTCTGTTATAAAGATGATGATTTAGGGGATCCAATGATCAACGATTATCACATTGCTGCAATGAAGTTTGCAACACCTGAGCAAGTAGAATTAATCAAGAAGTATGCATTTATGATAAACAAAGAATTGGTAGCTTACTTTGAAGCACGAAATATTAAATTAGTAGATTTTAAAATAGAATTTGGTGTACATAAAGGCGAAGTTATCTTAGCGGATGAAATCTCTCCAGATACTTGCAGATTATGGGATGCTGAGACCAATAAAAAATTAGATAAAGACAGATTTAGAAGAGATTTAGGCGATGTAGAAGATGCATATCAAGAGGTTTTAAGTAGACTTAAGTAACCTTGGAGGATAAGAAATGACCGAAGATAAACTTAGAGAGGAATGTGGTGTCCTTGGCATCTACTCTCCTGGAAACGAATTAATTGCTCAGATGATGGGATTTGGATTGGTTGCACTTCAGCATAGAGGACAAGAGAGTGCTGGTATAGCAACTTCATCAAATGGATCAATGAACTATTATAAAGATATGGGTTTGGTTCAGGATGTATTTAACAATAAAATATTAGAGCGTTTACAGGGAGATGTATCCATAGGACATGTCCGTTATTCAACAACAGGTGAGAGTTATGTTTCAAATGCACAACCATTAGTTGTTAATTATAAAGGTGGTAGTATTGCTTTAGCTCATAATGGGAATCTAGTGAATGCTGGAGAAATTAGATCTCGATTAGAAGATGAAGGTTCAATTTTCCAAACCTCGATTGATTCAGAAGTGATTGCGAACTTAATTGCTAGAAAGTATTCAAAAGGGTTTAAACAAGCCATTACAGAAACGATTTCAGAGATTCACGGTGCCTTTGCTCTTACAATTATTTGTGAAGATAAGTTAATTGGAGTTAGAGATGCCAATGGTTTAAGACCTTTGTGTTTAGGTAAAATTGATAATGGTTATGTACTTGCTTCTGAAAGTTGTGCACTAGATGTTGTTGGTGCTGAGTTTATCCGAGACATTGAAAAAGGTGAAATGGTTATTATTGATGACGAGGGTGTAGAATCTATCATCTATGACAATACAAAAAGAAAATCTCATTGTATATTTGAGTATGTATATTTTGCAAGACCTGATAGTAAAATAGATGGTGAATCGGTTTATATCACAAGAAGAGATGCTGGTCGTATGCTGGCGAAAGAATATAAAATAGATGCTGATATTGTTATTGCAGTGCCTGATTCAGGCATCGATGCTGCAATTGGTTACGCAGAAGCATCTGGTATTCCTTATGGTGTTGGTTTGATAAAGAATAAGTATATTGGTAGAACCTTTATCCAACCAGACCAAAAGTCTAGAGAAATTGCAGTAAGATTAAAATTGAATCCTTTAAAGGAAAACATAAAAGATAAACGTGTGATTATGATTGATGATTCGATTGTACGTGGTACAACGAGTAAAAAAATTGTAGAATCACTACGAAAAGCAGGGGCTAAAGAAGTTCATGTACTTGTCAGTTCACCACCCGTAGTTCATTCTTGTTATTTTGGTATCGACACACCAGAAAGAAAAGAACTTATTGGAGCTGTAAAAACGGTTGATGAAATATGTAAAATGATTGGTGCAGATAGTTTAGGTTATATTAGTGTAGAGGGTTTGATGCAATCGATACATAAAAAACCTTCTGACCTATGTGTGGCATGCTTCAACGGTGATTATCCGATAGAAGTACCAAAAACTGCGAGCAAGTTTATGTTTGAAGCCAATAAAGCAGTTGAAATTAAAAATACATAGCCTAGCTATGTATTTCCTTTAGTAGATAATAAAGTGGATGGTGAAAAATGAGTAAATTAACTTATAAAGATGCTGGTGTAGATATTCATGAAGGTGCTTTAGCCGTAGAAAAAATGAAAAACTACGTTAAAGAAACATTTACAAAAGGTGTTTTAGGTGGACTTGGTGGTTTTGGAGGCATGTTTGAGCTGGATTTAACAGGTTATCAAAAACCTGTATTGGTATCTGGTACAGATGGTGTTGGAACAAAACTAAAGATTTCAATATTAAAAGATCAACATGATACCGTGGGAATTGACTTGGTAGCTATGTGTGTGAATGATGTATTGGTACAAGGTGCAAAACCATTATTCTTCTTAGACTATATTGCAACCGGTAAATTAGAATCAGATAAAATTGCTGACTTAGTTAAAGGAATCGCTGAAGGTTGTAAACAATCAGGCGCTGCTTTAATTGGTGGTGAAACCGCAGAAATGCCAGGTTTCTATTCCGATGACGAATATGATATGGCTGGATTTACGGTAGGTATTGTTGAAAAAGATAAAATTATTGATGGCTCTACTATAACTGCAGGTGATGTGATGATTGGTCTGCCATCGACAGGTGTTCATTCTAATGGTTACTCATTGGTTAGAAAACTGTTCTTTGATAAGTTGAATTTATCAATTCATGACCAGGTTTCTGAACTAGGGTGTACTGTTGGAGAAGCATTGATTACACCGACTAAAATCTATGTAAAATCAGTATTAAAGGTACTTGAAAGCATTTCAGTCAATGGCATGGTTCACGTAACTGGTGGTGGTTTTATAGAAAATATTCCTAGAATATTACCTGAAGGATTAGGTGCTAAAGTTCAGTTGGGTTCATGGCCTGAACTCGACTTATATAAGTTCATCCAATCTAAAGGTGAAATTGAAACAAGAGAGATGTTTACAACGTTCAATATGGGTATTGGTTTTATCATGATTGTAAAAAAAGAGCTGGTTGAAGACACTTTAAAAGCAATCGAAGCTACAGATGAAAAAGCATATGTCATTGGTGAAATAACGGCTCATGAAGGTGTTGAGTTATGCTAAAGCGTATTGTTGTTTTAATCTCTGGTGGCGGAACGAACTTGCAGGCTATTATTGATGCTTGTGAGAATCATAGTATTCCAGGTGAAGTCGTTGGTGTTATTTCAAATCAGTCGAAAGCATATGGATTAGAGCGCGCTTTAAATCATGACATTTCAAATTTTTATTTTGGAAAGAAAAATTTTCCGGATAAAGAAATTAGAAATTCAGAGTTGATTACATGCATTTTGAGCTTAAAACCGGATTTAATTGTTTTAGCAGGTTATTTAGCGATATTGGAACCCTCTTTTATACAAGCATTTGAACATAAAATAATAAATATCCACCCTTCATTGATACCGAAATATGCTGGTAAAGGATATTATGGTATGAGAGTACATGAAGCGGTCGTTGAAAATAAAGAAGCTTATTCTGGTGCAACAGTACATTATGTAGAGGAATTAATTGATACAGGACAGATTATTATTCAAGAATCGGTTAAACTGCTGCCAGATGAAACACCAGAAAGTTTACAAAAAAAAGTGCTGAAAATAGAACATGATATATTGGTGAGAAGTATTAATAAATATCTTCAAGGTGAAATTTAGGAGGCGTTATGAAACGAGCATTAATCAGTGTTTCTGATAAAACAGGTATAGTATCATTTGCTAGAAAATTAATTGAAATGGATGTAGAAATTTTATCAACAGGTGGTACTGCTAAAAGATTAAGAGATTCGGGATTAAAAGTAACAGATGTTTCTGAAGTAACAGAATTTCCAGAGTGTTTAGATGGCAGAGTTAAAACACTTCATCCTAAAATTCATGGTGGCATACTGGCTAGAAGAGATAAAGAGTCTCATATGTCTCAATTAACAGAGTTGGGTATAGAAACAATTGATTTTGTGATTATTAACTTATATCCATTTAAAGAAACGATTGAAAAAGAGAATGTTTCTTTAGCGGATGCTATTGAGAATATTGATATCGGTGGTCCAACAATGTTAAGATCTGCGGCTAAAAATTATCAAGATGTTACTGTGATAGTTGATCCTACTGATTATGATGTTGTTTTAGAATCATTAAAAACTACAGGAGAAGTTTCTTTAGAGAAAAAATATGATCTTGCACTTAAAGTGTTTAAACATACAGCAGAATATGATACTCTAATCGCGACTTATTTAAGAGAGCGTACAGGTGATAAATATCCTGAAACATTAACACTTGCATATGAAAAAGTACAAGACTTAAGATATGGTGAAAATCCTCATCAAACAGCAGCATTTTATAGAGAAGTTAAGAAAACTTCTGGAACACTTGCTGATGCTGTTCAACTACATGGTAAAGAATTATCGTTTAATAATATTAATGATGCCAATGGGGCACTTGATCTGTTAAAAGAATTTAAACAGCCTACGATTGTTGCTGTAAAACATACAAATCCTTGTGGTGTTGGTTCTGGTATTGATTTATATGATGCTTATACAAAAGCATACGAATGTGATCCACAATCAATCTTTGGTGGTATCATTGCTGCTAATAGGGAAGTTGATGTTAAAACAGCAGAAGAAATCAATAAGATCTTTATTGAAATCGTGATAGCACCTAGTTATTCAGAAGCTGCTTTAGAAATCTTGATGAAAAAGAAAAATATTCGTCTGATGACTTTAGAGGGCATTTTGGATGGGTATGATAAACATGCAGTAGATATCAAAAAAGTAAGTGGCGGTATTTTAGTACAAGACATCAACAGAGAACTTTACACTGGTGATCTTGAAGTTGTCACAGAGAGAATTCCAACTGAAAATGAAATAAAAGCATTAGAATTTGCTTGGAAAGTATGTAAACATACAAAGTCAAACGGTATTGTATTAAGTCATAAAGATCAAACTCTTAGTATAGGACCCGGACAGGTAAGTCGTATATGGGCACTTAATAATGCGATTAGAAATAGTTTCATGGATTTATCAAACAGTGTTATGGCTTCAGATGCTTTCTTCCCGTTTGAAGATTGTGTTAAAACAGCTGCAGAAGCAGGTGTGAAAGCAATTATCCAACCAGGTGGTTCAAAAAATGATGCCGCCTCGATTGAAATGGCAAACCAATATGGCATTGCAATGGTATTTACAGGCATGAGACACTTCAAACATTAGGAGGTCAAATGAAGATATTAGTCATTGGTAGTGGTGCAAGAGAGCACGCTATAACATGGAAGTTAAAACAAAGTCCAAAAGTGGATGAATTATTTGTAGCACCTGGCAATGCAGGTATTGCTGATATAGCGACATGTGTTGCCATTAATGCAGATGATATTAATGGATTGTATGAATTTGCTGTTAGAGAAAAAATAGATTTAACTGTTGTTGGACCAGAAATGCCTCTTGTGATGGGAGTTGTTGATTTATTCCAAAATGGTGGATTAAGAATATTTGGACCAGATAAACAGGCATCATTATTTGAAGGCAGCAAATCATATTCAAAAGCGTTTATGGAAGAACATGATATTCCAACTGCTGCTTATAAAGAATTTACCAATTTAGAGGTAGCAAAAGAAAATGTTTCTGCTTTTGGTTTTCCGCTTGTTATTAAAGCTGACGGCTTAGCAGCGGGTAAAGGTGTTGTTATCTGTGAATCACCTGAGGAAGCTGAAAAGGCATTAGATGAAATGATGAAAGATAAAATCTTTGGTGATGCTGGAGCGAAGGTAGTCTTCGAAGAATTTCTAACAGGCATAGAAGCATCGGTATTATGTTTTGTAGATGGCAAGACTATCAAACCAATGGCATCAGCTCAAGATTATAAAAAGGCCTATGATAACGATGAAGGGCCTAATACAGGCGGGATGGGTGCTTACTCGCCAAGTCCATTATTTGATGAAACATTTGAAGCTTACATAGACGAAAAAATCTTACAACCGTTTTTACTAGGGACTCAAAAAAATGGTATTGATTATAGAGGTGTTATCTTTATTGGTTTAATGATAAAAGATAATGAAGCAAAAGTCATAGAATTTAATTGTAGATTGGGTGATCCTGAAACACAAGTTGTGTTACCAAGACTCAAAACAGATCTTCTTGATATCATTGATGCTTGTATTGATGGGACACTTGATCAGATTGAAATGGAGTGGTCTAATGATGAAGCGGTAGGTGTTGTAATGGCATCTGGTGGTTATCCTGGTCATTATGAAAAAGGTAAAGTTATCACAGGACTAGATCATACAGAATCTTTAGTTTTCCATGCAGGTACAACTTTTAAAGACAATGAAATTGTAACAAATGGTGGTCGTGTTTTAACTGTAGTGACTCTATCAGATCACTTGAATAAAGCAAGAGCTCATACGTATAAGGAAATCGAAAAAATTAGATTCAGTCAAATGATGTATCGAATAGATATTGCAAAACCACAATAATATTGTGGTTTTTCTTTTGTATGATTCATATTATAATGAATTAACGGAATATTCAAATAAAATAATCGTATTGGGGTATATGTTCTCAAAGGAGTCTTATTATGAAACGAGAATTAACAGCAAAGATAATCACCACAATGCAAAGACGTATGACTCATTGGCGCTTCTTAATTGAGAATCAATTTGAAAAAAAAGATATACTTGCTTGTTTGTCCTTACCTGAATTTTATCAAGTGATGCTGATACATATTGAAAGAGATGACTACAGTTGCAAAGCTTTAGAAGAAGCGTTCAAGAGTGTTTCGCATTGTTTGTTTGAAACAGATATAGATGAGACGTTCTTAGAAAAAGTCTATTATTATGCTCTCAGCCTATCTTTTCCTGATGCGGTGATAATCGAATTAGAATCAGATCAGAGAGTGTATGCATTTTTTTTAAAACTACTACATGTATACAATGAATTCCAGATGAATTCTGATGATGGTAGTTTTATGAGTGTATACCCATTGGAAATGTTATCACATGATGAGGTTCTTGAATTAGAAGATGCTGATGAATACAAACGTTTTGAAGAAGCATTTAAAGCTCAACATATTTATGAAATGATGAAACTAAATTATGAAGTGGCAGGACATTCAACGATTGAACATATTCTAGGGGTACACCATTTGGCAATGACCATAGCAAGGCAATTAAAAGCTCTAAATATACCGATTGATTTAGGGCGTGTTTCAGGCGCCGCTGCAGGTCATGATATCGGTAAATTCGGCTGTAGACCTGAAGAAAAAAATAAAATTGCATATTATCATTACTATTATACCGATGAGTGGTTTACTAAACTAAATATCAATTATATAAAAAATGTTGCAGTTTATCATTCCACATGGGATTTAGAACTTGAAAGTTTGAGTATTGAATCTCTT
>JABXKX010000233.1 GCA_013619035.1 Peptostreptococcaceae bacterium | reverse complement strand
CCTGTTGAGTCAATTCGTTGAATATAGAGATTATGAGATGAGTCATCATGTTTTTAGGGTTGGAGAATATGCGTATGTAATAGGAAAAGACCTGGGTTTTGACGAAGAAACTGCTATGCTATTGAAGCTAGCTGCTCAGTTACATGATATTGGTAAGATCGGTTTAACAGATGAAATTTTATTAAAAAAAGGCAAACTTAATTTTGAAGAGTGGCAAAGAATGACACATCATGCCTTTATTGGCGGAGAGTTAATTGGTAGTAATGAAAGTGATCTACTAAACTTAGCTAAGATAATAGCGAAACAACACCATGAATGGTATAATGGTGAGGGATATCCTAATAATTTAATCGGTGAAGAAATTCACTTAGAAGCTCGTATTGTAGCGGTCTGTGATGTGTTTGATGCACTTATGAATGATCGTTTGTATAGAGAAGCTTGGACATATAATCATATTATAGATTATATTAGAAATCAGAGCGGTGGTCAGTTTGATCCAAGGGTTGTCAATTCTTTTATCGGGAATCTTGATAAACTACTTAATATAAATAATGAATTATCGGATGCTGAGAAACCAAAGTAGAAATCATCGAGAACAGAAATGAGAGATTTCATTTATATAATAATATCAAGATAATGTAGAGTGCTTTCTTTACATTATCTTTTATTTTGTATATGATACCTCATGGAGGATATTTATGGAACTCAGTAAATTTAAAGATAAATTAATAGAATCACTTTTTGGTAACCTTTTGATGTTTGGACTTAATTTATTGTTACCGATGGTTGTGAGTAGAATATATGGTGTTGATGTCTTTGGTAGTTATGTTTATGGTATTACCATAGTTTCTATGGCACTTTTACTAGCCAATTTAGGCATGGATGTTGGACTCTTATACTTTATCCCTAAAACAGGTAAAAAGTACGTAAGCGCCTGTTTTATAGTGAATATCTGTACCAGTGCAATCACTGTTTTAATATTGTTTTTATTTATGCCAAGTAGTATATCACCTTACTTAGGATTGGTTTGGTTGTTATCTGCTGAGCAATTGTTTTTTAGTATTTATAGAGCAAGACATCATATAAAAGATTTCTTTTTAATCAAATCATTGATTGGCATCGGTGGTGTGATGTTAATATCTTATGTCATGTTTGAACTCTTTGGTGCAAAAGAAATGAACATTATTATTGCGGCGTATATCGCAGCGATTATTTCAAATATCATATACATGATTCAATCGAAAGATATGTTTGGAAAAATTGAAATGCATATGGAGTTTATCAGTTACTCAGTAACGATTATACTCGGTGGCGTGATGTCACTTTTGATTGCTTATATCGATATTGTTATGATTGAAGCCATGATGACAAAATCAGATGTAGCACTTTATAAAGTTGGTACTGATCTGGCTCAGATACCATCCATATTTCTTCGAATCGTCAATACAGTTTTTCCACCACTTATTGCAAAGCTTTATCATGAAGGTAAAGTAGACGAAGTAAGAAGATTATATGAAAAATTAACACGATATTTATTCCTTGTATCAAGTGTTGTTATTGTTTTGATACTTCTGTTTTGGAGACCTTTACTTGGATTATATGGACCAGAGTATTTAGATGCTAAGATGGTTTTAATCTATAGAGGGATAGGACAACTGGTTAATGCCAGTGTAGGCAGTGTATGGTATATCGTTCTTATGACAGGACATCCTAAAATAAGGTTTGTTTCAATCTTGATATCTGCTGTTATGAATATTACTTTAAATTATTTATTAATTCCAACGATGGGGATTGATGGTGCAGCGCTTGCCAGTATGGTATCGACTGTATTTATTAATATACTAGGATTCTTTGTTGTCAAAAAAATACTTAATTCAAAAGTGTATTATATTATTTAGTACCTATAAGTTAAATGGAACTTTTCAAACGGATGTTTGTGAAGTTCTTTTTTGTTATACATATTCTGTCATATGAATTCTCGTGTATAATGAAATAGAAAGAGGGAGGTCTTATGAATATTATTCCAAAACCTAGTGGTTTGATTATAAAAGACGGTTTGTTTTCCATAACAAATAACACAAAAATTTCTATAAAACCAGATACTGAATCCTTATTTATAGCAAATGCTTTAAAAGAACATATTGAAGAGTATCTGGGTCTCTCATTAGATCTAACGAGTCAAGAGACTGGTATTATCTTTAGATTAGAGCCTGATACCCAAAATGATTATGAAATGATCATTGAAGCAGAGAAAATAATCATTAACTCTAAAACACATGAAGGTCTATTTCACGGGTTACAAACATTAAAGCAATTAATCACTGAATATAAAAGACATTTACCATGTTTAGAGATTAAAGATAATCCTGAATTTATAGATAGAGGCTTTTATCATGATGTCACCAGAGGCAAAGTACCAACTCTAGATACTCTAAAAGAACTCGCTGATTTAGCAGCAAGTTATAAGTTGAATCAATTACAATTGTATGTAGAGCACACCTATTTGTATAAAAATCAAAGTGAAGTTTGGACCTGTACAGATCCTTTAACGGCTGAAGAAATTTTGATGTTGGATGATTACTGTGCTAAAAGATACATTGAATTGGTACCTTCCATCTCAACCTTTGGACATTTGTATGAAGCGCTAATATCAGAAAGTTATACATCATTATGCGAATTAGAAGTAGAAGAAGCACCTTTTAGTTGGGTCGATAGAATGGATCATTATACCCTTGATGTCTCAAATGAAAAATGCATCACGTTCGTTAAAGAGATGATTGATGAATTTGTACCACTTTTTAGATCTAATAAATTTAATATCTGTGCAGATGAGACCTTTGATTTAGGTAAAGGGAAAAATAAAACATTGGCAGATGAGATAGGTACTAGTAAACTATATGTTGATTTTTTAGTCCAGATTATTGATAGTGTCAAAACATATGAAAAGGAAGTCATGTTTTGGGGAGATATTATTATTAAATATCCAGAACATATTGATACATTACCAAAAGATTTAATCTGTTTGAATTGGTGGTATTGGCTAAATTATGATGAAGATAAAGTAAAGATTATTCATGATCAAGGGTTTGATCAATATATTTGTCCTGGTGTTAATGGGTGGAATAAACTCATGAATGATCATCAGATGGCTTATGAGAATATAAAAATGATGGTGGACTATGGTAGAAAATATCATGCCAGAGGCATCCTCAATACGGATTGGGGAGACTACGGTCATATGAATTTCTTATCAAATTCTATCCCTGGATTAATTTATGGGGCTGCATTTTCTTGGGGGAGTACCTATACTCAAGATGAGTTGAATGACCATATTGATACGTTATATTTTGGTGCTGAAACTTCGGTGATGTCTTGTTTGATGACACTATCTGAAAAACATCATCTAGATATGTTAGCCCTTGTTCAATGGGTTGAGAAGAAGAATACGAGATGGTTAGATCAAATCAATGTATCGGTAGAAGATATCCAATCAGATGATTTGGTGATAAAAAGAACTATCGATGTTCTAATGGATAGTTTGAGTCAAGTGCCTGTTTCTAAAAGAAAACATATAAACCGATACATATGCTCGGCAAATGGTATCAGACTATACAATGAGTTGCTTATGATACTTATGAAATATGTACAAGAAAAAGATGTTTTATTATTGGTAACACCGATAGAACTCGCAGTAAAACTAGAATATTGGTTATTAGAGTTTAAAAACTTATGGTATGAAGAGAACAAAACGTCTGAACTGTATCGAATTGTGGCGTTTATCAAAGAAATCACAAAATGGTTAAGACGGTTATAGTAAAATCAGCAGTTAAGACTGCTGATTTTTATTTGTTACTTTCTAAATTGTATGGGATAAGGTCGTTGAGTTCAATTGTATCTTCAGTCATAATGGCATTGTAACAGCGTATCTCGACACCTGCTTTTTCTGCTTCAATTAATGCATTGGCAAAGTTTGGATCTGTTACATGATTTGGTACAAAGAAATCAACTTCTTTGATTTGAATTAATAACATAATGTAATTGGTATAACCTTCATTTTGACCTTGAATAAGCTCATTAACGTGTTTTGTACCACGAGTAGTAGGGGCGTCTGGAAATTTAGCGATGCCATCTTTTTCTAAGGTAACACCTTTAACTTCGATGAAACCTTTTCTGTCTGTGGTTTCATAATAGATATCAAATCTAGAATTACCATAAGTTTGTTCTCTTTTTAAATATGTTAAATTTTCAAATCCTTTGATCTGATGACTTTCAATGGCTTCAGAGATGACTTGATTAGGGACTTGGGAATCAATATTGATCAACTTATCACCTTTATAAATGCTGATTAACGAGTACTTCGTTTTGCGATTGGGATTGTCGCTTTTCTGTAAGTATATTATACGACCTTCAATAAAAAGTTCTTTACATCTGCCGGTATTTTTTACATGAACCCTCTCAATATGACCATTTATATCAACTTCAGCAATGAATCGATTGATTCTTTTGATGAATTTAGCTTGTATTATCCGGTTGTATTTCATGAAAACTCCTATAATGTCTACAAAATTAGTGTAAAATATAGTATTATTGTAACACAAGTTACTGTTATTAGGGCAGAAATTTGGTAATATATAAGCAAGATAAGCAAACCGATTGGAGGATTTTAAAATGAAAAGAACAATTATAGAAATAAATGAAGATAAATGTGTTGGGTGTGGATTATGTGCGAGTGCTTGTGAACAAGGCGCCATTCAAATGATTGATGGAAAAGCAAAGTTAACGAGTGACTCATATTGTGATGGTCTTGGTATGTGTTTACCAGCATGTCCAGTAGATGCGATTAAATTGACAGAAAAAGATGTGGATGAATTTGACACAGATAGAAAAGGTTTTGCTCTAAATGAAGGGGAAGAATCAAAGGGTTGTGGTTCTTCGAAAGAAATGACTTTTAATGTAACTGAAACGCCAAAAGCAAATCCGTTTAATGTAAAGCCTAATGAAGGTATTACTCTTAAAACAGAAGATGCTCCAGCTTGTGGTTGTGGTAGCGCGCATGATGACTTCTTTAAAGCACCAGCAAAGCCAGCATTTAAACCAAATGCACCATTAGAAGTTCAAACTGATGCTTCAGGTATTTCTGCATCTCAACTGAGACAATGGCCAGTACAAATTAGTCTTGTAAATGTGAATGCCTCATTCTTTGATGATTGTAATTTATTAATTGCTGCAGATTGTACTGCTTATGCATATGCGAATTTCCATCAAGAATTTATCAAAGGAAAAGTAACGGTTGTTGGTTGTCCAAAACTAGATAATCTAGATGAATACATCGAGAAATTGACTTTAATATTTAAAAATCACAATATTAATTCTGTAACTGTTGCAAGAATGTCTGTACCATGTTGTGGTGGGATTGTATCAGGTGTGAGAAAAGCATTAGAGCAGTCTGGTAAAGCGATTCCTTATTTAGAGAGAACAATTACTCCAGATGGTCAACTACAAAAATAGTAGAATATCTAAGAAGGCAGAAATGCCTTCTTTTTAGTTGTATTCATACTTATCATCTAATTCTAATAAATAAATGTCATCTAATTTTTCTTCCATTAATTCATGGACATCAATTAGGGCTTGATTGTAAATCATCGGGCCAACTTCTTTTAAGATAAAGTCAATTAATAATTCCGCTCCAATATTGCCTAAGTCTTCATCTCTTTCGTTTTCAAAATAAGACTGCAATTCATAGATTATTTTTTCTTTAATAGGTGGTGTTAATTTTATTTTACTCATGATTACCTCCAATACTAGCATTAGTATATCGATAATTTAATTCGAATATAAGACTTGTTTTAATGGATTAATTATGTCCATTAAAAAAACCTCTACAAACTAGTGTAGAGGTTAAACTTAACTTTTAGCTTTATTTGCTTTTCTAGCAATACGCTTCATTTTTTTCAATTCAGCAATAACTTTTTGGGAATCATTATCAATATCTCTCAATAATTTTTCTGCAAGTTCTTGATTACCACTGTTAAATGCTTTGATTGCACTTTTAGCATGGCTATGTAAATCTGAGTGAGGATTTTCCATTTCTTTAATAGCAAAACACATATCCTTGCTTTCAAAGGATGTATTATCACACCACTTGCCTAATCTACATGTATGGTGTGTACCAACTTGTGCTTCTGTTAAAGTTTCGTAGCCTAGAATCATATTGTAAACACGCCATCTCCAAATTAAATGGTCACACATACATATTTCAATTTGTGTATCAATATCATAATCACTAGACAATTCTAACATTTCCATTCTAATGTCATTGACGATATTTGAAACAGAATTAATAGCTCGTCCTGTTTTATCAATTTCTTTATTAAGTGATTTTGACTCATCGTTAACTATCATTATCGCACTGGACATTTCTTGTGACGCTGCAGTCTGTTCTTCTATACTAGCACTAATTTCAATAAAGACATTGTTAATCTCTAATAAATCACTTTGCATATGATCTAAAGATCCAACGGCAGTATCCATTTGTGCTTTGCCTTTTTCGAAGTTCCGGTTGGAGCTAATTAATGCTGAGCTGGTATTGTTTATTTCTTGAGTTAATGCATTAACCGTTTCATTGATATGTTCTACTTGTTGTTTTGTATTTTCAGCAAGTTTTTTTATTTCATCTGCAACAACTGCAAATCCTCTGCCTTGTTCACCTGCTCTTGCAGCTTCGATTGAAGCGTTTAGTGCTAGTAAATTAGTTTGATCTGCAACCCCTTTAATGATTGTAACCATTTCATTAATTTTCTGTGCTTCACTACTGACTTTATCCATTGTCACTTGAACACGTTTTGACTCTTCAAAAGATAGTATAATTTCTTTAAATGAGTTTTCAATATCCAATATAGAATCATTTGAAATTTTAATGGAAGAATTGGTTTTAGCGGATGAATCTTGAACGAAATTTGATATATCTTCTATGGCAGCGGTCATTTCTTCACTGCTGGCTGCAACGTTTTCAATCATTTCAGCTTGTTTGTTAACGCCAAGTAACATATCTTTAATGTAATCTAGTTCCGTAACAAATTTTAGCAAACTGTTTATTTTCTTTATAAATTCTACAAATTCTTCTTCTGTATGATAAGATGATAGATCAATTTGCTCAATTACTGGCACTTCTGTTTCGATTTCAGTTTGTTTATTTCTTTTGAACATTAGGCCTCCTACTATTGGTTACAATAAACGATTATTTGATAACCAAATTATAACATGTTATTCAAAAAATATCTTGTTTCTACCAGTAGATTTTGCATTGCTTACATTCTGAAGACATAACTCAATAAATTCTCGCTGTGATTCGCCGTTGAACTGCTTCAGACCTACACTGACAGTTATTTTTTCTTTCAATCCAAAATCATTATTACAGATTGTGATGCGTAATCGTTCGGCAAGGATAATACTATCATTTAGGATTGTATTAGGTAATATTGCGATAAAAGTTTTACCGCTAAATCGTCCTAAAATATCAGAAGATCGACTGATTGTTAATAAGATATTACCGATTCTTGAAAGCACATCATCTCCGACAACGTGTCCATATTTTTCGTTTGTTTTACTAAAATGATCAATATCCACAATTAAGATTGAAAGAGGAGCATCATATCTCAAAGAACGTATGATTTCAGTTTCTAATTGTTGATGAACGTATTTATTATTATAAAGATTAGTGAGGACGTCTTTTATAGTAGCATGTTCAATAATCTCATTCATATCTTTTAAAATTTTATTGGATATAGATTTATCTACCTTAGCACAAATTCGTGAGTAATTATGTACTAGGGCGCTTAGTGTTGAAATGCCAATAATTATATAAAATAGTGCAGATGTGCTAATAGTAGAGATTAAATAATAAGCAGTTAAGTCAATTAAGCTAAGTATTAACACATGAATAAGTGGAGGTATCAATATGAAAGAGGACATACATAATAAAAGTAAAATGCCAATAAAAACGAACTCAAATGATGCTTGACATCTGAGCATATAAATAAACAGACTACTTAATGTACTGAGATAGAATAACGTTAAAAGTAGTATATAGTAAATCAAGTTGTTATATTTAAATCGTTGTATAAGGATGCCTAAAATTACTATGATGAAATAGACAGCAATTAGTATTGTAGCATGGGAAATGAAGTTTTTATTGTTTGGATCTAGTGATAAACCAACTGAAATAAACAGTGTGAAAATCATACAAAAAATTAAAATATAATTCAGATTCTGTACAAATATTGCTTTCAGTAGATTTTTATCTTGCATCAATAGTGATGAATAAGTATTTTTTTTAATCATAAGTCGCTCCTTATTCATTTATTACCACAATATACTATCTTGAATCACATATTCCAGTTGCTTTAAATTGAAAGAATGTGGCTTAGGGGGGAAGTATACAGCTTATTGAACTATTTGAATTGACTTCAAAAGGAGAAGTATTAAGTGTACTGATTATAATAGTACAGTCTTATCCAACTAGTGAGTGTGTGGAGATGATACATTGTAATATTGGATAACCATCCACTTTTCAAATAAATTATTATCCGCTTGCACCTCAAACTAAAATGTTATATTCTAAAGAAGAAGATAATACAATATGATGGAGGGATAATTATGAAGAAGTATGTATGTACAGTATGTGGTTATGTTTATGATCCAGTAGTTGGAGATCCTGATGGTGGTATAGCTCCAGGAACAGCATTTGAAGATATTCCTGAAGATTGGGTTTGTCCATTATGTGGTGTTGGAAAAGATGATTTTGAATTAGAATAAATTTTAAGGACTGCTTAGCGGTCCTTTTTAAGTATTTATATAATTTTTTCTGATTCCAAAGGAATTATTGATGCAAAATCACATTTTTTTTGCTATAGTAGCCTTAGAGTAAAAAAAGGGGGATTTTATGGATCAATTATCAAATAAAAAAAGACAGTTTCTATCTGATGTGAGTTTGCTTTTTGTAGCAGCTGTATGGGGTGGGGGATTTGTTGCTGTAAAAGGTGCACTTGATACGATGACACCACTTGTATTGATGGCTTATAGATTTATAATGGCAACAGTTATCATGTATATTTTCTTACATAAAAAAATTGGTAAGTTTTCAAAAGAAGATTTAAAAAATGGTAGTATTGTTGGAATAATATTGTTTTTAGCATTTGCTGCACAGACGTTTGGTCTACAATATACAACGGCATCCAAACAGGGATTCTTAACCGCAACTTATGTGGTGATGGTGCCACTATTGTATTGGATCTTATATAGAAAAAGACCTCATCATAAAGCTTTTATTGGAAGTGCTTTAACTATTGTTGGTATTGCTTTGGTATCTGTTAATAAAGAGATGGCCTTTAATGTTGGTGACGGTTTAACACTTTTATGTGCATTATTATTTGCGGCTCATATTATATCTTTAGAATATTACACTAAGAGTATGGATGTCCTAAAATTATCCTTTTTACAATTAGCTGTAGCAGCCGTGTTGTTTACTGGATCAGCAGTTATCTTTGAACCGATTCAGTTATCTCTATCGGGAAGCGAATTGTTTTCTATTACCTACTTAGCAATATTCTCAACATTCTTGTGTTTTACAGTTCAAACTGTTGCACAAAAATATACAACATCCTCACATGCATCGATTATCATGTCTCTTGAGTCTGTATTTGCTGCGTTGTTTGGTGTGTTATTATTAAATGAAGTATTAACACCATTTATGTTAATGGGTTGTACACTTATATTTGTAGCAATATTAATAATCGAATTAGATTTT
>JABXKX010000255.1 GCA_013619035.1 Peptostreptococcaceae bacterium | reverse complement strand
ATTTCTTGAATAGAAATCTTCTTTAGAAGTTCTAATGCAATAATTGAAGATGCTGATTCTAAAACTTGTACATCTGTCAGTCTAATTTCACTATTAATATTTGCTAAGAAAATGTTTCCATAAACTGTGTTACGAGCAATGATTGGAATTGCATAAACATCTCTCTCTTGATTTTCTATTGTAATTTTATATTTTGTTGTTCTAGTGTTTTTAGTCGTAATACCATGTTTCTTGAAGTATTGATCAATAACACCTTCTCTTCTTTGACTGATATCGTAATTCTCTATTGGACAGATAATTTCATCAAAGTAGTAATCTTTTACAATGATATTATTGCCAACTTTATCACTTAAATCTTTAGTGACATCTAAGATAGATCCACCTTTTAATAAAAGTTCCATCATATCATTATGAATAGCCTCTACTCTTCGAATTACTTTTGATTGTTTATCAAAAATTTCTTTTAGAATAGGTTCCATGACATCTGCAAATGAAATACTATAATCCAATTGAATAATTGGCAATCCAATATCATCTGCCAGATCTAATAAATCTTGATCTAAGTTTGTTAAATAAGGTTTAACTTTAATTGCTACAGCTTCAACACCTTTTGCTTTCATGCCATTTATCAAATCCATTTGCTCCGTAAGAGAAATGTTTCCAAAATGAACTGCTGTTGTTAGTAAAAATTCACCTTCTTCAATCCAATTCAGTATTTCTAAATCCGCCATAATATTAACACGCGTAATGATGTTATCTAAATTCTTTTCGCCTGCAATCACCTGACACGATTTTAAAGGCTCTAACTTTAAAGCTTCCGCCAAAGAAATCCCTGTTTCTTTAATCAATTTGTCACCTCTTCTATTTGGTATACTATAATATGTACCCCTCAAATTTGAATACTTTGTTATTATATTATAAACCATAATAAAAAAAAAGTAAAAACACACATCTTTTTTGTGCAAATAGAACAAAAACATTGATTTCAACACATTTTATTGAAATCAATGTCAAATTTGTTAATCTACTATAAACCCTGCTTCATCAAAAGTGATCATAACATCATTCATATACGTTGCTGCTTCAATGAGATTAAACATCAAAACAGCTCCGGTACCTTCACCTAATCTCATATTCATATCAAGTGAAGTACTGAGTCCTAACATTTCAGTAGCTTTTGAAGCCCCTAACTCTAAAGAACTATGCGAAGCAAATAAATAATCTTTTACTTTGGGTTCAATGGTAGTTGCAATAATTGCTGCTGCAGTACAGATAAAGCCATCCACTACTACAGGGACTCTATTTGCCGCTCCTGCTATCATCACACCTGCCATACCTGCAATTTCAAGTCCACCAACTTTTGAAAGCACATCGATGCCGTCTTTTGGATTAGGCTGATTCAATTCAATGCCTCTTCTAATAACTTCTGTTTTATGTTTTACTTTTTCCTGTGGTAAATTTGCACCTACACCCGTTACAACAGCTGGATCAAATCCACCGATTACAGAAACAATAGCCGAACTTGGCGTTGTGTTACCAATGCCCATTTCACCGGTTGCCAATAGAGTCACACCCTTTTGAACAAGCATTTCAGCAACGTCAATACCCGCTTCTAAAGCTTGTATGGCTTCATCTCTAGACATGGCGGGACCTTTGGTAAAGTTATCGGTTCCATATTTCACTTTTTTATTGATAATAGAACAATCCGGCACCTCATTATCTATACCGACATCCACGACTACCACTTCAGCGCCTACATGTTTTGCTAACGCACAGACCCCTGTTAAGCCACGCGTCATATTAACTGACTGAATCAAAGTAATTTCTTTTTCAGAAGTTGCGACACCTTCTTCAATAATTTTATGATCTCCAGCACAGACTATCACAGCTTTTTTTTCTACTTTAGGATGTATATTTTTTTGAATACCAGCTAATTTAACAACAATATCTTCTAGCTTACCCAAACTACCTTTAGGTTTGATTAAAAGATCAACTCTTTCTTGGCATTTCTTTTCGTAGTTAACATCTTTTGATTCTATTTTATTTAGTGTTTCAAATAATCTACTCATCATTACCTCCACTTAAAAGTCAAATCCATAATTTAGATGAAAAAAAGATTCATGTATTAAACATGAATCTTTATAGTCATTCTAGCACAGGTTTAAATCTGTGTAAATTAGTAGTTACCTTGAGCATGCATAGCTTCAGCAACTTTTACGAAACCAGCGATATTAGCACCAGCAACTAAGTCATAACCGAATCCATACTCTTCAGCAGCTTTTTTAGCATTATTATGAATGTTCTTCATGATAGCTTGTAATTTATTATCTACTTCTTCTTCTGTCCATGATAATCTCATTGAGTTTTGAGACATTTCAAGAGCAGATGTAGCAACACCACCAGCATTTGCAGCCTTAGCTGGTCCTACTAATATGTTATTTTCTTGTAAGTATTTTAATGCTTCATTCGTTGTAGGCATGTTTGAACCTTCACAAACAATAGCTACACCATTTGCTACCATTTTCTTAGCATCCTCTATATAAATTTCATTTTGAGTTGCACATGGAATAGCAATATCAACTTTAACGCCCCAAGGCTTTTCACCAGCAAAGAATTCTGCACCAAACTTGTCAGCGTAATCTTGAACTCTATCATTTCCGCTAGTTCTCATTTCTAATAAGTAATCTATTTTATCTCCAGATACACCATCAGCATCGTAAACATATCCGTCTGGACCTGAAAGCGTTACTACTTTTCCACCTAATTCAGTGATCTTAGTAGCAGCACCCCATGTAACATTACCAAAACCTGATAATGCAACAGTTTTACCTGCAAATGTATCGTTTGAAGTTGCTAACATTTCTCTTGTGAAGTATGTTATACCGAAACCAGTTGCTTCTGGTCTGATTAAAGATCCACCGTAAGATAATCCTTTACCAGTTAAAACGCCGTTTTCAAATGTACCTTTAATTCTTCTGTATTGTCCGTATAAGTATCCGATTTCTCTTCCACCAACACCAATATCTCCAGCAGGAACATCTGTATCTGGACCAATGTGTCTGTAAAGCTCAGTCATGAAAGATTGACAGAATCTCATAACTTCTCCATCTGATTTACCATAAGAGTTGAAGTCAGATCCACCTTTACCGCCACCGATTGGTAAGCCAGTTAAAGAGTTCTTGAAAATTTGCTCAAAACCTAAGAATTTAATGATTCCTAAATATACAGACTTGTGGAATCTTAAACCACCTTTGTAAGGTCCTATAGCTCCGTTAAATTGTACTCTGAAACCACGGTTTACTTGTAAATCACCGTTATCATCTACCCAAGGTACTCTGAAAATGATTTGTCTTTCCGGCTCAGAAATTCTTTCTAAGATATTAGCTTCAACCCATTGAGGATTTTTCTCTAATACTGGTGCTAAAGAATGAAATACTTCTTCAACTGCTTGTAAGAATTCTGGTTCTGCACTGTTTCTAGCTTTAACTCGTTCAAATACTTCGTTAATGTAATTCATATTAACATCTCCCTTTGTAATAAGCATTTAATTTATATAAAGATTGATATTTTTATCAATCTGTACAACCTAAATGAATCCAAAAAGCCTTTATTCACAGTTTTCAAAAGCCCACCCATTGATATCAAGTACAATTTCTTGACACAAACTGTAAGGAAAAGGTTTTCCTATTTTGCTTGTGCTGCATTTGATTGTTAAAAGTTTATTCTTCTTTCAACTGAATATTAGCACACTACAAAAAAATTGTAAACAGCTTTTTTCAATCTTTTTTTTTACATAAAATTCGGAATTTTCAGACAGTTTCCAGCTTCTACTGAAAACCTTCTAAATACACACTTTTGACCACAATGTGAATATCTATAATATTCATTTGTGTCATCATTTCAAGGTACTTTTTAACCTGGTTTATTGCAATTTGACTAACTTTATGCACATTAAAGCCATACTTAATCACCAAATCTATCTCAACAATAATACCCTCGGGCTTCTTATTCAATCTTATTTTAGTGTATTTTTCTACACCTTCAGTTAGATTGATACTGTTCCCAACGATTTGTATCAACGTTTTGTTCGCAATAGTAAATTGACCAATCTGACTAAAAGTTGGTCTTACAACTGATTTTTCAATAATTTTATCACTTCTGCCAAACACGCGACTAAATATTTTCAAAGAATCTAAAAAGTATCCCGAGAAATCTTTCCTAACTTCTAGTGTTGGCAATGGAATAACATGTTTACCATAGTGTAAACGATGAAACTTTGCAGTTTCGATTTCTGCTTCAGTTGAGACATCTTCAATAAAAATCAATTCATCTATGGGATCAATACCCAAATTACAAGCAATCTGATTGACCATCTTTACAGACGTACCAATGATCATTAATTCATCAGGCATAATCTCTTCAAGTTTTTCTTTCATTTCATCACGATGAATCTCATGATGAAAAATGGCTCTTTTTACTGCTGCAATTTTTGTATGTTCTCTTTTAGCAGAACTACCAATGATTTTTCTTTGTCCGGAGATCAAAATACCATCATCAATTAAATACTTAATATGTCTTTCTCTTGCAACATTCATCGCTTTATAACTTTTACCTGTACCACTCTTTCCTACTAATGCATAGACTTTCATAAACCCTCACAATCATAAGCACCTAAAGTTTATTCCCATAGGGTCAAAAAGTCAACATGTACAAGAGGATTTGACATTAAATTAAGAAGTTATAATATTAACGCGCTAATAAATAATGATTCTCATTTTACTTTGATGTATTTTGATGTTTTTTACACAAATATCGTTGTGATTCATATTTTATTCTACTATAATCAAGTAGAAAATTAACTAATAAATCTAATAGGAGGTATACCATGGCTTATAAAATTACAGACGCATGTATTTCATGTGGCGCTTGTGAAGGCGAATGTCCAGTTAGCTGTATCACAGCTGGCGAAGGTACTTACGTAATCGACGCAGACGCTTGTGTAGATTGTGGTGCTTGTACTGGCGCTTGTCCAGTTGACGCTATCGTTCAAGGATAATAACAATTAAGGAGTTGCCTAGCAGCTCTTTTTTTTGTATTAATTTATATTCGATACGATTTAGTGAGATATTTAAATAACTTCACTACAAACAGTACGAATTTGAAAGTCTCGTGGAGACATTTCTGTACAAAAAAAAGCGATGTTTCCATCGCTATTTCATATATTTTGTTTGTTGCATCTTACTTAAAAACTTAACAATCGTCTTTTCTTCATTGATTGTCATCTCTTTTAAGACAAAATCTAGAAAAATCTGTTCATGTTTATCATACTCAGATAGTATGTCTATACCTTTAGGACCTAATTCAATATAACTAGAACGTTTATCTTTCAAATTTTCACGACGACTCAAATAGCCATAATCAATCATTTTCTTAATGAGACTTAATTGTTTACTTCTCTTTAAATCCATTGAATCTAAAAGTTCATGTTGAGTTACATACTCATGTGAGCCAACATAGTCTAGTAAAGTTAGTTCTATAGCACTAAACCTCTCAAGTTTTCGTTCTTTATTAAGAACAATTCTTGTTTCATAAGTGAGCATCAGATGTTTCATGATGCGTACAATATCCTTCTGATAAACTGACATGATACTCCTATCTCTTTACGATAACAGCTTCACCCATACCACCACCGATACATAATGTAGCCAAACCATAGTTAGATTCTCTTTTTTGCATTTCGTGAAGTAATGTAACTAAAATTCTAGCACCACTTGCTCCAACTGGATGACCAAGTGCTATTGCACCACCGTTTACATTCACAATATCAGTATTTAATTTTAAATCTGTTATCACTGATAAAGCTTGAGCAGCAAATGCTTCATTCGCTTCGATTAAATCCAAATCCTCAATCGTTAAGTTGGCTTTCTTTAAGGCTTTTTTTGTTGCTGGTATTGGACCCGTTCCCATAATTTCAGGTGCAACACCTGCAGATGCATAAGAAACGATTGTTGCTAACGGTGTAATGCCTAACTCTTCTGCTTTTTCTTTTGTCATAATCACTAAAGCAGCAGCCCCATCATTGATACCAGATGCATTAGCAGCAGTTACTGAACCATCTTTTTTAAATGCTGGTCTAAGTTTAGCTAGACTTTCAATAGTAGCACCTTTTCTAATATACTCATCCTGATCAAATACAATAGGATCTTTTCTTCTTTGTGGAATTATTACTGGTACGATTTCATCTTTGAATTTACCTTCAGCTTGTGCTTTTTCAGCTCTGTTTTGTGAAATAGTTGCCAATTCATCTTGTGCTTCTCTTGTAAAGCCATACTGCTCAACAATATTTTCAGCTGTTTGCCCCATATGATAATCATTAAATGCATCCCAAAGACCATCATTAACCATCATATCGTATAATTTGCCATCACCCATTTTTTGTCCCCAACGTGCACTCGGCATTAAATAAGGTGCTTGTGACATGTTTTCAGTACCACCAGCAACAACGATTTCATTATCACCAGCTAAAATTGTTTGCACTGCTAGTGAAACAGTTTTTAGTCCTGAACCACAAATCATATTGATTGTTGTTGCAGGTGTGTGGTTTGATAAACCTGCTTTTAGTGCAACTTGTCTAGCAACACCTTGTCCTTGACCACCTTGTAACACACAACCAAATAACATTTCATCCACTGTATCAGGTGCTACCTTCGCTCTTGAAAGAGCTTCTTTAACAACGATCTGACCTAAAGTCACAGCGTTTACTGATTTAAGTGCGCCACCAAAACTACCAATCGGTGTTCTTACTGCACTTGCTATTACGATTTCTTTCATACTTGCCTCCTTTAATAACTATATCCTCGAATCTATTATATACAACTCACCCCGTTTTTAAAAGAAAAAAACCAATACTTTAAAGTATTGGTTAATCATTTTGATTTAAAAAATATGATAATGTGAATAAATTTTCAATTAAATGAATGTTTTCCGCTACGACACCCTCTTTTAATACTAAGTCTACTGGTGTAAAGTTCCAAATCGCTTTGATACCACTATCACATAATATATCTGCAATTTCTTGTGCTGAACTTCTTCTCGTACAGACATAAGCAATATCAATCTCATTTTCTTTTACATAGTCACCTAGTAAATCGATATCTCTTACCTCTACATCATTAATTTTTAATCCTATCAGTCTTGGGTTGATATCAAACATCGCTTGAAGTTTGTATCCAAATCTACCGAAATTAGTGTAATTAGCAAGGGCTTGACCTAAGTTACCCGCGCCAACTATTATTGTCTTGTACTCTCTATCTAAGCCAAGTATCTTTCCAATCTCTTTGTACAATGCTTCCACATTGTATCCATAACCTTGTTGACCAAATCCCCCAAAATTATTCAAATCCTGTCTGATTTGCGATGCTGAAAAACCAATTATTTTGCTTAATTCTTTAGAAGAGATTCTATTGATATCTCTATCAATCAGTTGACCCAAATACCTATGATATTTTGGTAATCTTCTAATAACCGCCATTGAAATTTTATTATCTTTCATACACTCACCTTTACAATTTAGTCTACACTCCCTAAAATTATATCAAGATAAATTATTTTTGTCAATCTTGTCATAATCCTTGTTCACATGAATTGCTAAGTATGTTAGAATAAAATGAACTATTTAGGAGGAATTATGGTTATTTTATCATGTACGGATCTAGATAAATCTTATGGGACAATACCCATTTTAAAAAATATCTCATTTTCAGTAAATGCTGGAGATAAAATTGGTCTTATTGGCAAAAATGGTGCTGGTAAGTCAACCCTATTCAAAATACTCACTGGAGATTTAGAATATGATCTTGGTCATATCTATCATCATAAAGATGCTTCTCTAGGGTACTTAAAACAAAATATATCATATGAGGACAAAGTGACATTATATGATTTCTGTTTAGAGGAATTCAAAGATGTCATAGAACTCGAACAACAACTCAGACATTACGAAAACGAAATTTCTCGTCATGCTGAAGAACCAGATAAACTTGAATCTATCATGAATGTCTATTCTCAATTAACCGATGAATTTAATGATATCAATGGTTATGCTTATAAAAGTGAGGTTAGAGGTGTTCTCTTCGGACTTGGATTTAGTGAAAGTGATTTTTCTAGATCCATTCATCAATTCAGTGGTGGACAACAGTCTAGAATCAGTATCGCCAAATTGCTTTTAAAAAGTCCTAATATACTTTTATTAGATGAGCCAACAAATCATTTGGACATTGAAGCGGTTAGATGGTTAGAAGGTTATTTGAAGAATTACCCAGGTACTATTATACTGATATCTCATGATCGTTATTTCTTAGATCAAGTGGTCACGAAGATGTTTGAAATCAACAATCATCAGTTATTATCTAATCCAGGGAATTATTCTGAATTTGTTCGGTTTAAGAAAGTCCATTATCAAGCATTAATGAAACAATTTGAAAATCAGCAAAAGCACATCAAAGAACAAGAGACACTCATTTCTAAGTTTAAAGAACGAGGGACTGAAAAACTTGCCAAACGAGCAAAGAGTCGTGAAAAAAGATTGGATATGATTGAAGAACTAGAACGACCAATCGATTTAGAAGAACGTGCTAAACTCTCTTTTTCACCACAAATAAACAGTGGTACTGACGTCTTGTTCGTTGAATCACTAAAAAAACAATTTGGTGAAACTGTTATTTTCCAAAATGTTGATTTTAATATTTATAAAGGGGAGAAAATTGGTTTAATCGGCAGAAATGGTGTGGGGAAAACCACTTTATTTAAAACCATTTTAGATGACTCATTTAAAACAGATGGTGACATCACATATGGCCACAATGTCCATATAGGCTATTTCAGCCAAGATCAGATGGAATATACGCCTGATAATAATCTAATTCAAGAAATTTCTGATGCCAATCCTCTTTTAACTGAAACAACAATCAGAACGCTTCTTGGTTCTTTCTTATTTAAAGGCGATGATGTCTTTAAAAGAATGGAAAATCTAAGTGGTGGTGAAAAAAGTCGTATGAGTTTGCTGAAACTGATGTTATCAAAAGCAAATCTACTTCTGTTAGATGAGCCTACCAATCATTTAGATATTATTTCTAAAGAAGCACTGGAAAATGCTTTAGAAAGTTATGATGGTACGATACTTTCAATTTCTCATGATAGATACTATCTGAACAAAATATCTACAAAAATCATTGAGTTGACACCTGAAGGTGCTAATGAGTATCTAGGAAATTATGATTATTATCAAAGTAAAAAAGAACTGCAGTCTTCATTAGATCAACCTTTTGAAGAAGAAAAACTGACAAAAACACAAATTAGAGATTCAAGAAAAAAAGAAAAAGAAGAACAGCGACAAATCAAAATTCAGAAACAAGCTTTTGAGTTACTGGAAAAATCAATACACGAATTGGAAGAAAAAATCGAAGCAAATGAAGCACTTATGTGTGAAGAATCTGTTTATTCTGATCCTGTGAAATCAAAAGCATTGCATAATGAGAGAAATACTCTTAAAATAGAGTTAGAACAAAAATATGAGGAATGGGAAACATTCGTTTAAAGGAGAAAATAATGTTTGAAAAAGTAAAGAAAATTGTTGAGTATCAACTGGACCTAAAAGACACATCAATTATTACTAGAGAAACTAGATTACGAGAAGACTTAAAAGTAGATTCTTTAGATGCTGCTGAGATCATTCTAGCAATCGAAGATCAACTCAATGTGGAAATTCCAGATGAGTTAATGATGAATGCAAAAACTATTGGAGAAATCATATCTTATCTAGAAAAAAACTATGAATAATAAAAAG
>JABXKX010000095.1 GCA_013619035.1 Peptostreptococcaceae bacterium | reverse complement strand
CTGCTATATTATATAAGTCAACCAATTGACCTTGATTCACATGGCCTAAAAACTTGACACTATCCAGTTTCAGCATCATCTTCATTTTATTGAGTTCTTCGTAAAGTTCACCATTACCAGCAATTAAAGTTAGTACATTGCCCTCAATGGACTCGTTGTATATTTTTGCCGCTTTTAAAAGGACATCCACACCTTTAAAATGAGTTAACTTACCAGCAAACGAAACCACATAATCTGGTTTTTCCGACAAATTAAAATCACTTAAAACATCTTCTCTATTGAGATCTCTAACTTTAAATAGATTCTCATCATAACCATTCATAACCAATTGTTTTTTTTCTTCAGGCACGCCATATAATTCTGAAACTTCAGTATCAACCTGCTCAGATATTGTAATTATTTTACTGGCTTTTCTAGCGCCTTCTAAAGCATATTTATGGTAACGATCATCTATAACAAACCCTTTCAAGTCGGTTCCATGAGCCGTTACAATATAAGGAATACCTGTCAATGAAGCTGCGTAAGGTGTTACCCAAAGATGTTGAGCATGTATCACATCAGGTTTGAAACGTTCAACTTCTTCTTTGGTCACATCAACAAATTTTTGCACATAACCTTCTAACTCTTCATCAGTTAATTCGTAATATGTGTGATTACTTCTTGGATGTGATGTAAAACAAGGAAAATTATAATTCATCTCAGGATTTTGGGTCTCGGGACCTTTAAATAAAATTACTCTTGTTTCAAACGCATCAAATGAAACTGGTTCAATTTCAGGAAACACAACCTTAACAGTATGACCCATTTCACTCAATTCTCTTGCCAAGTTTTTGGTATAAATACCACTTCCAGATCCCTCGAGTGGGAAATGGTTCAAAATTAAAATTCTCATTTCATCCTCCTTATAAATTCAAACCAACTTCTTTTAAAACATTCAAATTCTTCTTTCATAACACTTAAATTCTCATATGCAATTTGATGTGCTTTGGGTAATACTAAAAATCTATCATCTTGCAAATATTCACTTATTTTTTTTGCACTACTGACGAGGTATTGATGTTCTAAATCATATACCCTCTCTATATTCACACCTTGTATATCATTTAAAAATGGATTTCTACCAATCCAACCCATACACGCATAGAAAAAGCGATCTTTTATTTTCGGATCATTTACGATATCAGGGATTGTAGGAAAGTGGCTATAAGTATTATGGAAAATTTTCATATCTATATCATAAAAGACATATTCATGTTGTTCTCTAAGTTGAATCGCCAATATTGTGTCTTCACCACGGGTCAAATATTTATTGCCGTCAACAGAATAGGTACTAGAAAAAAAAGGTACCATGGTTTTAAAAAGCTTAAGTTTAATCGCAACATTGCCTCCAAGAACTTTATTGGTTCTAAAACCACTCCGTCTGATGCCATGATCTGTTGCTAAACATTGGTGATGTATACTGTCAGTGATGTAATTGTAAGCCGTTTCTTTTTTTAGTCCATAAAACAAATCTTGCATACCATCAAATTTCATAGGTGGTATGATAAAATAACCCGTATAATCACTCGTAGTCACGGTGATGTTTTCCTGTTCTAAATGTTTTAAATGTTCTCCAATAAAATCAACTTCTTGAATATAAACATCTTTTATCGCCGTTTTTCGGGTCATATACTTTTTCTGACTCAACAGGTCTTGTTTTTTAATAATGACCTCAGGGTAAACATCCGTGTCAATAAAGACCAAAACATCTAAATTTTGAAGCATCGCCTCAATGATGACATGATTTCTACTTTGTCCATAAGCGGCTCTGCCATCAAAATCCTCAGTCACTTTGCCTATCAAACATTCAATTTCTGCATCTTCCATTCCCATATTCACTAACTTATTATGTAATGCTAAAGATTTTCTGATTTGTACTAAATGAACCGTTACTATTTTTTTGAGTTCTTCTACAACCGTCATATCAATTTGATCAGCATACGCTATCACAACGCTGTCTATAGGATGTCCAAATTTTTTGGCATTGTTTAGAAACTGATCAAGTGGCTCAATTGTTAATAAATCCTTTGTTATCATTCCTAGTGCTATCTTCAAATTATCACCTTTACTTTCTATCAGGGAGTTTATACCCAACTAAATATAAAATTAACAGTAAATGCCTTTATACATACTTAATGTATTCAATCGATTAAAATCTGATAACAGGGGTATGTATAAAGTGATTGTGAGGTGATGCCCTTTGAAGATACCAGCATATGACGCGTATTCTCAAATTGCCAGCGGTAATCGTATCAATTCTGCATCAAAAGATCCAGCAGGACTAGCGATTTCCGAAAAACTTAATAGCCAAATAAAAGGTGATCAAAAAGGCATACAAAACATTGAATCTAGTCAGGACTTGTTGAAAGTAGCAGATGGTTCATTGAATACCATTCTAGAAGAATTAGGACGGATAAGAGAACTTGCTGTTCAAGCAGGGAATGGTACGTATTCTGCAGATGACAAATCGATCATTCAAAATGAGATCAACAGTCTACTTGAAAACATTCAAAACAACGTACAAAATACAGAATTTAACACAAAAAAATTGATTGATGGTTCCTTTACTGAACAACAACTTGGTGTGGGTGCAAATGGTCAAGGAACACAAATGACATTACAAGACTCTAGTTTAGAAGCTCTTGGATTAGATGGATTTTCTGTTACAGGAAATTTTGACATCAATGACATTGACGAAGCCATATCAAAAGTAACAGAATCATTATCCGAAATTGGTGCTATAACCAATGGACTCGAATCTAATTTAAACAATACTCGAGTTAGTGAAATCAATCAAACAGCTGCGAAGTCAAGTATTGCAGATTTAGATATTGCTAAAGCAATAACGAATCTCAACAAGCAAAATGTATTAGACCAATACAAAAATGCTATGCAAAAACAACAGACTGAACAGCAACAACAACAACAATTAGGTTTACTCATTTAATTATTTGGTTGCAACCAAAAAAGTCGAAGGTTTCCCTTCGACTTTTTACCGTTTTTGTATGTATTTATAAATCTGATCAGCTACTTCATCAGGTTCTAAGTTTGTATTATTAATCCTTAAGTAAGATGGATGTGTTATTTCACCAGGATTTGAATTCAATCTGTATTTGTCCATTGACCGAATCAATTCATTATCAGACCACTCAATATTTCTCTTTGTCTTTTTTTCTCTTAACCTGAGTTCTGACTTATTTCTTTCCAGTCTTGTATCAACATCTGCTTCTAATTCTACAATTGTTACTGTCCAACCTTTTGATTCAAATCGTTCAATTAGGTTATTGATATAGATATATTCCGATTCTAGATTAAAGCCCCACATATAAGTAAATGCAAAACCATCTAAGTCTTTTTCGACAACATCTAAAAAGACATCTTCACGCAGTTTATTCACAAGTGATCTATATTCTCTATCAAGAGAGCCATATAAATCATAAACCAATTCAATCGTCATATGATTATGAAATAACCTGTAATTGTATTTTTCTCTAAGTGACATACCAACAGCCATTTTTCCAACCGCTTGAGGTCCTGTTATTATTATAAATGGTTTCATTTTATTTGCTCCCAACTGTATTTTATATCGTATTTAAAATTACGTCTACTGGTAATCATAGGTTGCCAATCATAAGGTATAACCTGTCTATAAGAATTATAGGTATACCGTTCATCCAAAAGCATAATGATGCCTTTATCCTCTTCTGTTCGAATCACTCTTCCTGCAGCTTGCATCACTTTATTTAATCCCGGATACACGTAAGCATAATTAAAAGCATCTTCATTATGTTCATGATGGTAAGCTTTTATAATTTCTCTTTCCAAACAAACCATCGGAAGACCCACACCAACTATGGCTGTACCAATCAACTTTTCACCTCTAAGATCGACACCTTCTGAAAACGAACCGCCAAGGACACAAAAAGCAATCATTGATTTTTGTACACCTTCTTTAAAATGATCCAAAAACCCTTCTTTTTCTTCTTCTGTCAATTCTCTTTTTTGATCAACGATATCCACGTCAACTTCTAACATCTCAAAGGCTTCTAATACTTCTTTCTTATAAGCATAAGATGAGAAGTAAGCAATATAATTACCTGTTTTACTGAGTACAAAATCTCTTAAATAAAGTGCTATATCTTCATAACTGAACGCTCTCATTTTATAAGTTGTTTTGATATCTGACCCTATCATATATCGTCTGTTTTCTTCTGAAAATGGTGAAGTTAACATCAAAGTATAATCTCTTTCTTCGAAAGAATACAATCTGTGAAAATACTTAATTGGAGACAGTGTGGCTGAAAAGAAAATAGCCCCAGAACCATAACTGAGTGTTTGATTCAAAAGAAATGACGGATCTACACAAAACAGGTGAACCACAACATCGTTATTTTTAAGTTCCACATAAGTTTTAAACCGATCGTCGTAAAGTTCAGAAATATTGATGAAGGTTAATACCTCAAAATAATATTCTAATATCAAATCATAAACATCTAAATCTTTCCTATCATTTAAAATAAAGTCTGCCTGCTGTGCAAAACTTCTCATGACTTGATACAGTTGTTGAGGTCCCTCATCAAAGACATATTCATCTTTTTCAATACAGCTATTTTTATATTCTAATAATGCTTTGTTGAGTTTGTTGACAATCTTTAAAAAAGAATCCACTTTGTCTTCTTTTGCATGTTTTTTTAAGCCTCTTTTGATTTCCAAAAGTGATTTTTTATGTATTACCGCAGAGTACATTCCACGTGCTCTATCGACCAAATTATGAGCCTCATCTACCAAAAATGCATAGTCCTTTTGGACATCCTGGAAAAATCGCTTTAAATTCACCCTAGGATCAAAAACATAGTTATAGTCACATATTACACAGTCAGCCATTAAAGCGACGTCTAGGGAGAATTCAAAGGGACACACGTGGTGTTTCATCGCATAAGTCTCAATCACACTTCTCGTAAACGCATCTTCATTTGCCATAATATCACTCATCGCATCATTTATCCTGTTGTAATGACCCTTTGCAAAGGAGCATTCTTCAGGAATACAAGCCGCATCCTTTTCGAAACAAATTTTATCTTTTGCAGTAATCGTCAAGTTTTTCATTGATAATCCTTTGGCTCTCATAATCTCAAAAGCTTCTTCTGCAACAGAACGTGTTATGGTTTTTGCTGTTAAATAAAATATCTTAGAAGTATGACCTTCTCCAATGGCTTTGATTGTTGGAAATAATGTAGAGATGGTTTTTCCAATACCCGTCGGCGCTTGAATAAATGCCTTCTTCTTTTCCTTTATGGTTTTGTACGCACAAATTGCCATTTCCCTTTGACCTTTCCTATACCCATCAAAAGGAAACTCCAATGTTGAAATGCTCTTATCTCTTATGATTTGCCAATCGTCTATTTGATGAGCAAATTCTAAATATTTATCTACGACTCGATTGAAGATTTGAGTTAATTCTTCAAATGAGTAATCTTTTACAAATCGTCTTGTATCATAATCTTCTATCGAAACATAGGTCAGTTGCACTTGCATCACTGCCTTATCATGTTGTAAAGCATAAATGTAGGCATAAATCTCTCCTTGTAGCCAATGTAGTGGATAATCATCCTCCTCCAAACTTTCAAGAGTTCTAAGCGTACTTTTTATTTCATCAATCATCATGGTCTCTTTATGGATCACACCATCCACACGACCTTTTATCCGAATAGAAATATTGTCTTTCATCACCTCATGTTTAAGCGTCACTTCAGATACATACTCATCTCCCATTTTCTTTTGAATGACTTGATGGGCTTTTGTACCTTCTAAGGCACGGGCTTTACCTACAAACCTTGCATCTAAATCACCACCTCGATAAACAAAGTGAATGATGTCTCTAACGGAAATATCTATTATGGTCTTTTTTTCAATTTTAGTTTTTTCTTTAGTCATATGGTCTCCTAAGAACATGAGTTCGCAACTCCATTATAACCAAAAAACAAAAAATAAAAAAGAGCCGAAGCTCTTTTTAACTATTTTACGGTTAAGTATTTCTTTTCACGTTTTAGAATAACTCTAGAATAAGCAGTTTCATAAGTTCCATTTGCTTCAAACCACTTTTTAAGACCAGCGTTACCTCTATTGTAAGCTGTTAAGATTTTTGTATCATTATCACCAAACTCTTGTCTTAAGACAGCAAAGTATTTTACTGCTAAAGGAATATTGTAGTCTGCGTCAAAGATACGGTCAGGATTGTATGTTAAACCCAACTCATCTCCATAAGCCGTTGCTAACCATTTCTCAGTACCAGGGATTATTTGCATATACCCTCTGTCCTGTGAAGTACCCACTAGGTACTGTTTAAAGGTACTCTCTAAATCCATAACACCTAGGATAAACGATGGACGTATATCATACGTATCACAGGCATCTAAAACAATTCTTGCTGTTTCTTCATCAAGTGGTGTTAATCGAAGTATTTCATCGACTCTCAGATCCATTGTTGATTCAAATTCAACAGCCTTCGCTTCAAAGTAACGATCTAGCTTTTCAGCCTCATTAAATTTTAATGCCTCTATCTTTTGATTTAGTAATACTTGTTCATGTCGTCTAGTGGCTTCTCTATCAGCCTCTTTGATTATAGTTTCTAATCTGATTTTATTGACTTCAACTTCAAGGGAACCTTTTTCGATTTCGTTAACCAAAATCACTTCTTCACCTTGAGATACAAAAGCCAACACACTTAGCATCAACATGAAAATTACGAGCATTACTACTCTGTATTTTTTCATTTTCTTCTCTCCTACTCTATTTTTTCATCTGTTAGATGTGTTCTTGCTAAAAAAAAAGTGTGTTAAAATTCTTAACACGAGTGCTATTATAGCATAGTAAGAAACGAATGCAACCCTTTTTTACAAAAAGAAATATTCGAAATTTTGTATAGTTTTCTGACAATTAAGCAAAAAAAGAAGCGTATTTTACGCTTCTTCCATATCGACTGAGAAGAAAAATCTCACGCCTTTTTCCGTATTTTTCACACCAAAATCCGTCTGATGTAATTCGATGATATTCCTTACAATTGCTAGTCCTAAGCCTGTTCCACCATCTACTTTATTACGAGAGGCCTCAACTCTATAAAAACGATTCCAAACTTTTTCAATTTTCTCTTCTGGAATTGGGTCACCAATGTTTTCAATTTGACAAATTAATTTGTTATTATTTTCGGTGACATCTAATTTTATTATCTCATTTCGCTTAGAGTGTCGAATCGCGTTGCTCATATAATTAACCAATACTTGCTCAATTCTAAACTCATCTGCATAACAAATTGATTTATGAGTATGCCTTTTTAATGTCACCTCTAGTTTCTTTTCTATTAGACTGTATTCAAATTTATTAATCACAAATTCTATTAATCGAATCAAGTCAAATTCTTTTTTTGTAATTTGAAAATTTGTTGATTCTAACTTAGATAACTCTAACATATCAACAACTAAAGCATCCATTTTTTCAGTTTCTTCTATAATAACATCTAAGTAATAAGACGAATCTTCAAAAACATCATCTCGAACACCTTCAGCAAATCCTCGAATAATACCAAGAGGAGTTTTCAACTCATGAGAAACACCACTCACAAACTCTTTTCTTAAGTTTTCTAATTTTCTTTCCTTTTCAATATCCTTTTTTAATTGAATATTGGCATCTTGAAGTTTTTCCATACTCGTTGATAAATTGGTTGAAAGTGTATTGAGTGACTCTGATAAACTGCTTAGTTCATCTTTTCCTTTAACTTCTATTTTTTCCGTAAAATCAAGCTTTGCCATTTTTTGAGCTGCATTGTTAATTCTTAAAATAGGCTTCATTAAAGTCATAGAATAAAAATAAGATAAAAAAACAATCAAAACAAATGATAAAATCAAAATATAGACATGATAATCTGATAAAATACCTTTTGCTTCTATAATATGTCTTTGAGAACCCATTGCAAAGACAACTTCTCTATCACTTGCTGTACCTAAAGGATGAAAAAAGATCAACCGATTTAAAAGCGCATTTGCATATGTTTCTTCATAAACACCCGATTCATTCAACCAAGGGTAACGCAAACCATGATTAATAACAAAATCTAAAACAACTTCACGAATAGGTTGTTTGTAAAACGCACTATTAATTTCAGTATAAGTAGGAAGTGTCAGACCTATAATTGTTCCTTCTACGTAATCTAGTCCCGAAATATCATCTACAACACTAATAATCTCAGTTGAATCTTCAGTGATTCTAAGGGGTTTGAATATAATCTGACTTGACGGCCAGTGTATCCCATCCGCTCTTATATAATCACCCAAATGTAAACTGATGATACGTTCACTATTTTCATTAAGTGCATGATTTAACTGTAATTTGTAGATAACTTTATCTGTTGTCTCAATAACAATCTCATAAATCGTTTCATTTTTGATGTTGGCATTTTCATCTAATACAGTCACTTCAATACCATTAACCGTATTAAACAGATTCATGTTATCTTTAAGCTCTTGATTTTCCCAATTGGAATTCTTATAAGTAGATCCAAACTCTCCAACTTGTTTGCTGATACTACTTATTTTTTCTTGCAAATAAAAACTTTCAAAAAAAGTACCCTCAAAGAAAAATGCAATGACTAGAAATAACATGAAAAATGTAAATGTCATGATGGTCATTCGACCAACAAGTCCTGTTTTTCTCATTATTTCACCTCAAACATATAACCCACACGAATAATCGTTTTAATGAGATTGGCATGTTCTCCAAGTTTTGAGCGTAATTTTTTAATGTGAGTATCCACCACTCTGTAGTCACCCATATAATCATATCCCCAAACTCTGTCTAAAATCTTTTCTCTTGTACAAACTCTATTTTTATTCTCTATTAAATAGAACAATAACTCATATTCCTTTGGTGATGTGCTGATGACTTTATGATCTACTTTAACTTCATAAGACAAGGTGTTGATAGCAATCCCTGCAATACTAATCACACCTTCTCCACTCGAAATATCACCTTGAGCTCTTTTAAGAAGATTTCTCGTCCTAGCGACCAATACTTTGGGAGAAAATGGTTTGGTAACATATTCATCTGCACCCAGTTCGAATCCCAAGAGTTTGTCTTCTTCTTCTGACTTTGCAGTTAACATAATAATAGGAACATCTGAAACATTTCTTATGTATTTACAAACTTCCCATCCATACATACCAGGAATCATAATATCTAAGATAATAACATCTACTTTTTCTCTTTCAAATATATCAATGGCATCATTGCCATCCCCCGTTTCAAGAACTTCATAGCCTTCCTTTTTAAAGTAGGCAACTATCAATTCTCTCATTCTATATTCATCTTCTACAACTAGTACTGTCTTAGCCATGATTCCCCCTATTCTACTTGTTTCTTCAAAAATATTGTTTCATACGACAACATTAACTGATAGGCATCTTTGATGGAAGTTTTAGATATCAGAGTTTCAAAGTCATCTTCATTTAAGATGACTTGTTCTTGATCTAAAACCCCCTCGACTATATCTCTACGCCATTTTTTTAATTCTTCATATACAATGTCTTCTATTAAATCACTCTGTGCATCTATATCCAAAGATAAATCAATTTCTCTTAACAAGATCTCTGATAACATCGTATGTAAAACATCCAAATCAATTATTTTTGTTTCACCATTTGTTTTCATCATCAAAGCTTTGAATTGATCTTTTTTTACATACTCAATATATTCTGCCTCTTCAACTACTTCAGGTTCCTTTTCAATTTTTTTAACGACTTTTTGAGGCTGTGTCTTTTGACACCCTACCAATAAGATTATACATAATAC
>JABXKX010000101.1 GCA_013619035.1 Peptostreptococcaceae bacterium | reverse complement strand
ATACAACAGTACTTATTTAAAAAAGATTTAAGAAGTCTTTTAATAAGCTTAACAAAAAGGAGAAAATATGAAAGTGAAAATAGTTACCGATAGCGGATCCGATTTACCAAAATCCATAATAGAAGAATATAACATTACGGTATTACCTTTATGTGTTTATGTAAATGACAAAGAGTATGAAGATAGTGTTACAATTCACTCAGTAGAAGTGATACAACATGTGGAAGCTGGAGAAAAGATTTATACAGGTCAAGTACCTTATTCTAAATATTATGATGAGTTTTTAAAATGTGCAAAAGAAAGTAGAAGTGTGATTTATATTTCTTTTTCTTCTAGATTATCAGGTACAATGAGCACAGCTCAGTTGGCTGTAAATGAATTGAGAGACGTATATCCCAATATTGATATCAATATTATTGATTCAAAATGTGCGACTTTAGGTCAAGGTCTGCTAGTTATGGAAGCTGCTAAAATGGCTGATAATAATAAATTATCATCAGAAATAAGTCAATGGATTGAAAGTAATAAAGCACAGATTGAGCATATTTACTCAATTCCAGATTTGAAATATCTGTATCATGGTGGACGCTTAAATAAAGCACAATACTCAATTGGAGCGGCGTTGAAAATAAATGTCCTATTAGGTTTAGAAGATGGTAAAATTTTTCCTAAAACTAAAGTGAGAGGCACTAAGAAAGCTCATAGAAAAATGTTAGATTATATTGTTGAAATGGTAAACCCAGATAGTGAGGTTGTTTTTATTAATCACGGTAATGATTACAATACTGCTAAAAAACTCGAAAAACAATTAAGAATGGAACTCAATATAGAAAAAATAATTATTAATGATGTAGGATGTGCAATAGGTGTGCATACTGGACCAGGATTTGTTGGTTTGTACTTTTGGAAAAAAGAGATTTAAATATGGTTAGTTTGATTTTATCATCATATTTCGGGTATATAAAGAGAGTCGAAATTATGGGAGGATCAAATGAAAACTAAAAAAATATCAGCAAAAATCATGAGATCAATTTTACTTGTTAATATCATTTCGCTTATTGCGATAGGTGGTATAATAGGTCTTCAAATCAATAAAAATGTCGGTGGAGAAGCTCGAAAAGCTGCTGAAACACAAATTGAAGCCAGCGTACATGAGTTTGAACGGAGTTTTTCTGACATTGAATCTGCAGTAAGTGTGATTGTAAATGAAATCAAAGCAGAAGTTGATGTGAACAAAGCACTTCGCGATAAAATGTATTTGCAAGATTATAAAAAAGAATTAGCAAAAAGATTAGGTACAGTTGGAGAGAATACAGAGTTAACTAAATCTATTTATGTTTACTTTAATACAAAAATGTTTGATCAAGAAGTTGATATTTGGATGTTAGAACAAGCTGATGGTTCTTATGCTTTACAAGATTCATTTGGAGAAGAATATTATGAATCCAATGATATTCCATGGTATTCTGATCCGGTAGATAAAAAAATAACTTCATGGACATTCCCATATGAGTCAGCTGCAGGTGGTTTGATTACCTCTTTTGTAACACCGATTATAGTAGATGGTCAAGCAATTGGTTTAGTTGGTATGGATTTATATTTGGATGATGTAGAAGAAATGCTTGGACAAACAGTATTATTTGAGACCGGGTATTTATACTTAATGCATCCAGATGGTAGAGTTATGATTCATAAAAATGCTAAATTTGAGTCGAATATACTTGATGCAGGTGATTATCAATTTCTGTTAGATGAAATGAAAGCCAATGATACTGGATTTGAGAAATATGAAAGAGATGATGATGGCTCTAATGTCATAGCAGCTTATGGTCATTTAAGCAATGGTTGGATTGTAGCTTCAAGTATTCCAGAAAAAGAAGTATTAGCCATTGTAAGCAGAATTATTATTACTATTATTGTTGTTGTTATTATCTCAGCTGTGGCAGCTATATTGGTTTCGATCCTTATGGGTAGAAGTATTACAAAACCGATTAAAGCAATTGTTGAAGCCATCGAGAAAATTAAAGATGGCGATTTTACAACCGTAGTAGATGTGAAATCCAATGATGAAACTTTATTATTAGCTAATGGTTTAAATGATATGACAACATCTGTTCAGGATTTGATTGCAGAGACCAAACACGTCTCTAAAGATATGGTAGATGCGGCTTCTAATCTAGCAGCAATGAGTGAAGAAACCAATGCTACAGTAGATCAAGTTGCACTTACTGTACAAGAGATTACGCATGGCACACAAGAAACCGCAAACGATGCTGAGACTGGTGCAACAATAGCTGGTGATATTAGAAGACAGTTTACCATTTTAATGGACAATTCTAATGCGATGAAGGATAATGCTGAACTTGCTATAGAAATGAATAAAACAGGTTTAAATGCTTTAAGTTCATTAAAAGATAAATCGGATCAGTCAAATGAATCAAATGGTCGTGTAAAAACTGCTATTGATAATTTAGATCAGAAAGCTAATGCGATTACAGATATTATAGGAACGATTACTTCCATTTCAGAACAAACCAATTTATTGGCTTTAAATGCTTCTATTGAAGCTGCAAGAGCGGGTGAAGCAGGTAGAGGCTTTGCTGTTGTAGCAGATGAAATTAGAAAATTAGCTGAAAGTTCTAGTGAAGCTGCGGATGAAATTAGAACCATTATTGTTGATATTCAAAATGTGAGCCAAGATACAGTACATGTTATGAATGAAGTAAGTGAAATGAACTTACAACAGAATGAAGCTTTAGGTGATGTGAATGCGTCATTTGATAAAATATTTACTTCGGTTGAGAACATTTCAGTACAGATTGAAACAGTTACACAAGAACTTTCAGAACTAGATACGAGTAAAAATGAATTGATCAATGCTGTAACTAACATTTCTGCAATTTCCGAAGAAACCGCCGCTGCGACAGAACAAGTTGAGCAATCAATGGATGAACAAACAAAAGCGGTTGAGCAAGTTGCAATAAGTGCAGAACGATTAAATGAACTTTCTAGTGAACTGAATGTAAAAATCCAATTTTTTAAAGTCTAAATTGATAGCCGTTCATTGAACGGCTATTTTCATGTTCTTTACTTTCAAAATATAAGTAATATGTTATAATAGTAAAGAGTTTGAATGGAGGAAAGATGCTAAAAAACAAATTAAAAATTCAACAGTTAAATCCCGCGCAAGTACTTGTATTGGGTTTTGCGTTTATTATATTAGTCGGTGCTATACTATTATCAACATCATTAGTAACACAAACGGGTGAAGCAACAGGTTTTTTGAAAGCTTTATTCACATCAACTTCTGCAGTATGTGTAACTGGTCTTGTGGTTGTTGATACGGGAACACATTGGAATATGGCTGGCCAAATTATCATTTTGATTTTAATTCAAATCGGTGGTTTAGGCATCATGACAATGGCGACATCAGTGGCGTTAATTATTGGACGGAAAATCTCTTTGAAGAGTCGTTTGATTATGCAAGAAGCTTTAAACCAATTTACAATCCAAGGGGTTGTAAGATTAACAAAATATATCATCATCACAACATTTATAATAGAAGGTATTGGAGCGTTCTTTTTAGCTATGAATTTCATACCAGAATACGGTACTAAGAAGGGAATTTTCTTCGGTGTTTTCCACTCTGTTTCCGCTTTTTGTAATGCAGGATTTGATATTATAGGTGGTGGTAGAAGTTTAACCCCTTATACTGAGAATTTATCCATTAATTTTATTGTTATGAGTTTGATTATTTTAGGTGGTCTTGGCTTTACTGTAATTATTGATCTTATAAAAAGTAGAAGTTATAAAAAGTTATCACTTCACTCAAAGATTGTTGTTATGATGACAATTATCTTAATTTTATTGGGATTTGTACTGTTCTTTGTATTAGAATTTAATAATCCAAATACAATGAAGGATTTATCTTTTAAAGGTAAATTAACAGCATCTATGTTCCAATCTGTTACGACTAGAACCGCTGGTTTTAATACATTGCCATTGGATCAGATGTACGATTCCTCTAAGCTTTTAACGGTTATTTTGATGTTTATTGGAGGATCACCTGGATCAACTGCTGGTGGTATGAAAACAACAACCATCGCTCTTGTCATATTATTGATTATTTCTGTTGTTAAAAATAGAGATGATGTTGAGTTCTCTAAACGTAGAATCTCAATGGACAATGTTAATAGAGCACTAACAGTTGTTGGTGTTGGTGTTAGTCTTGGATTCTTTGTGGTATTTTTACTTACAATTACAGAAAAAGGGGCAAGTTTTATAACATTATTATTTGAAGCGATTTCTGCTTTAGGTACAGTAGGACTCTCATTAGGATATACATCTAGCTTGTCTACATTAGGGCAACTGATTATTATATTTACAATGTTTGCAGGACGAGTTGGAGCACTTACTATCGTATTTGCACTAGCAGATCAACAAAAAGTGAAAGCTCTAATAAGATATCCAGAATCTAAAGTAAGTGTGGGTTAGGAGGATTTATGAATAAACAATTTGTTATTATCGGATGTGGTCGTTTTGGATCAAGTGTTGCTAAAAAATTACATGAATTGGGCTGTGAAGTGATGGCTGTAGATTCATCTGAAGAAACGATACAATCTATTGCTGATTCAGTAACTCATGCTGTTCAAGCAGATGCTACAGATGAAAAGGCTCTAAAAGCAATGGGTATTAGAAATTTTGATGTAGCAGTTATTACAATTGGTGCAAACATTCAAGCGTCGATTATGGTAACTTTAATGGTTAAAGAGCTTGGTATCAAACATATTGTAGCAAAAGCTCAAAATGAAATGCATGCGAAAGTACTTTATAAGATAGGTGCTGATCGTGTTGTTTTCCCTGAAAGAGAAATGGGTGTTAGGGTTGCTAAAAACTTAGTATCCAATAAAATTTTAGATTATATTGAGTTATCTCAAGATTATACAATTGCTGAAGTTACGCCATTAAAGGCTTGGATTGGGAAATCACTATTAGAGTTAAATATTAGAGCTCAACATGGCATCAATGTTATTGCAATTAAGAATCCAGATGGGATTAATATCAATGTAGGACCTAATGAATTGATTACAGAACATGATATATTAGTAGTCATTGGACATAATGATGATATTAGAAAAGTTGAAGGCAACGGACGATGATAAAAGAGATTACTTCAAAACAAAATCCTTTTTTAAAACAAGTGTTAAAGCTTCATACTAAAAAAGGTCGTTTGAAGCAAGGTGAATATATATTGGATGGCTTACGTATTGTTAGTCATGCTATAGAACAACAATGTGATATATCTTGTCTAATTGTAACTGAGGACTGTATCGATCAAATCGAGACGCTTGATTATAATGGTGTAATTTACAAAGTTTCAGGTAGCATTATGAAGATGATTGTTGAAACGGAAACACCTCAAGGTATTGCTGCTGTGTTAAAAATATCAGAGCCTAAATTGATACCAGGTAAGGTTTTGCTTTTGGATCAAATACAGGACCCTGGTAATTTAGGGACTTTAATACGTACGGCGGATGCAGCTGGTTTTACCAGTGTTATGCTTCGAAAAGGATGTACAGATCCATATAGTCAAAAATCATTAAGATCATCTATGGGTTCGATAGTTTCTATCCCAGTGCTTGTAAATCAAGACTTAGATGAGATCATATCACTAAAGGCGTCACATCAAATTTATGGTGCAGCTTTAGAAGGTGGCACACCGTATCAGCAGATTACTTATAACAATCAAAGTGTTTTGATTATTGGAAATGAAGGTAATGGGATTTCGAAAGAAGTTTTAGACTTAGTGGATCAAAGAGTTTATATTCCGATGCATGGGGATGTAGAATCCTTAAATGCTGGGATTGCTGGTGGTATTCTGATGTTTGAAATGGTAAAGTAGCTTTTACTTTGAGGGTTTAGTGTTTGGGGTTGTGAAAGCACAAACCTTATGATATAATACTAGCATTAAAAGCAATGACAAAGAGAGTAGTAGACCAACTGATTCAAAGAGAGAGGGCATTTGCTGTGAGTCCTTATGAGGTAATCTATGAAGTTCACTTTTGAGCTGTAGAACTGAAATTAGTAAGTTCTAACGCCTCATCCACGTTACGGATTTCGAGTGGCCTTTATGGCAATTTGGGTGGTACCACGGAATAATACTTCGTCCCTGTTTAGGGAGGGAGTTTTTTTATTGTGTAAGAATTTATATTTAGGGTATGTGAAACTATTGATATAACTTTATTACATGAGTTATTAATTGGAAAGTGTCGCAGACACATTTCTTGTTGAGAAAAATAAATTGTTTTACTATGAGAGGAGAGAGACATGAAAGAACGTTTACTTCAGATTCGCGAAATAGCAACTGAAATGATTGAATCATCATCGTCTTTGAAAGCTGTAGAAGACCTTAGAATTAAGTTTTTAGGTAAAAAAGGTGAATTAACAGACATCTTAAAAGGTATGGGCAAGCTTTCAAAAGAAGAAAGACCAGAAATGGGTAAAGTATCAAATGAAGTAAGAAGTTTTATTGAGAGTATCTTAAGCGAGAAAAAAGAAGCTTTGGAAAAAGATGCTTTGAATGAAAAGTTGAAAAGTGAAGTGATTGATGTTACAATGCCTGCCACTAAATCAACTGTAGGTAACAAACATCCATTGATGAAAGTGTTTGATGAGCTTTCGGACATCTTCCTTGGTATGGGATATAAAATAGCAGAAGGACCAGAAGTTGAAACAGTTTACAATGCATTTGATGCTTTAAACTCACCTGATGATCATCCTTCTAGAAGTCAATCAGATACTTTCTACTTTGCGCCTGATATTTGTTTAAGACCTCATACATCAAGTGTACAAATTAGAACGATGCAAACTCAAAAACCACCTATTAAGATTATTTCACCTGGTAGATGTTTTAGATTTGATGAATTGGATGCAACACATTCACCAATGTTCCATCAACTTGAAGGTTTGGTTGTAGATGAGAATGTTACAATGGCAGATTTAAAAGGTGCTCTTGATTTATTTGTTAAGAGACTCTTTGGATCAAACATTAAAACTAAATTCAGACCACATCATTTCCCATTTACAGAGCCTAGTGCTGAAGTAGATGTAACATGTTTCAAATGCGGTGGTGTTGGTTGTAAAGTATGTGGCGGCACAGGTTGGATTGAAATCCTTGGCTGTGGTATGGTTCACCCTGATGTATTAGAAGAATGTGGTATTGATTCAGAAAAATATTCTGGGTTTGCATTTGGTATGGGTGTAGATAGAATCACAATGCTTAAGTATGAAATTGAAGATATTAGATATTTATTCGAAAATGATATGAGAATGATTAACCAATTCTAAGGAGGAAATTATGTTAGTACCAGTTAAATGGTTATCTGAATATGTAGATATAAAAGATATTGACGTTAAAGTATTAGAAGATAAGTTAATCATGTCAGGCTCTAATACAGAAACAGTAGATGAAACATTACCTCATGTACATAATATTGTCGTGGGTAAGATTTTAAAAATAGAACAACATCCAGATGCAGATAAATTGAAAGTACTTCAAATCGATTTAGGAGATGAAGTGGTTCAAATTGTTACTGGAGCAACGAATGTTGTTGAAGACGCTTATTTACCAGTGTGTAAGGTGAATTCAGTTTTAGCTGATAAATCTAAAATTAAAAAAGGTAAATTAAGAGGTGTTGAATCATTTGGAATGTTATGTTCATTCCAAGAACTTGGATTTGAGAATTCAGTTATTCCTAAGAAATTTATAGATGGTGTTTGGTTATTACCAAAGGAGTATCCTTTAGGCACTCCAATTGGTGAAATTGAAGATCTTAAAGATGCAGTGATTGAATTTGAAATTACACCAAACAGAGCAGATTGTTTAAGTATACTTGGGATGGCAAGAGAAGCAGCAGCTACTTTTGATTTGAAAGTAAAGTATCCAGATGAAACAATAAATAATGCAACTGGAGATGTAAGTGAGATGATTTCTATTGCTATAGAAGATGAACACTTATGTCCTAGATATACGGGTCGTGTGGTGACTGATGTAAAAATTAAACCTTCACCACTTTGGATGCAATTGAGATTGATGAAAGCAGGCATGAAGCCTATTTCAAACATTGTTGATATTACAAATTATGTACTTTTAGAATATGGACAACCCATTCATGCGTTTGATTTAGAAACGATTGGTGGTAAACAAATCATTGTACGTCCTGCTCAAAAAGGTGAAAAAATTACAACTTTGGATGATGTAGAACGTGAGCTTACAGAAGAAATGTTAGTGATTGCAGATGCAAATAAAGCAATTGCTATTGCTGGTGTTATGGGTGGAGCTGAAACAGAAGTATCTGATAAAACAACATCACTTTTAATTGAAGTAGCAAACTTTAACAAAAAATCTATTCGAAAAACTTCACGTGATCTGATGTTAAGATCAGAAGCCTCTTCAAGATATGAAAAAGGTGTTTCGGTAGATTTAGTTGAAGCGGCAGCTAATAGAGTATGTCACTTAATCGAAACATTAGGTGCTGGTAAAGTTGTTGGTGGTACAGTAGATGTTTACCCAAATAAAAAAGACTTAGAAACAGTTACTGTTCGTTCTTCAAAAGTAAATGGTTTGTTAGGACTTAAACTTTCTAATGAGCAAATAAAAACAATATTAGAAAGACTAGAAATCAAAGTAACAATTGAGGGAGATAATCTATTATGTCAACCACCTCATCAAAGATTGGATTTATTAAAAGAAATAGATTTTGTTGAAGAAGTGGCAAGATTATATGGATATGATGTCATTCCATCAACTTTATTCAGAGGCAATGAATGGGGTGCTTTAACGAATGGACAAAACATTCAAAAAGTTACTCGTGAGACATTGGTATCTGCTGGATTAAATGAAATCACAACGTATTCATTTGTAAGTCCAAAGAGTTTGGATGCGATTAATCTATCTGAACACTCTATTTTAAGAAATGCGGTTAAACTTCTTAATCCACTTGGCGAAGAATATAGTATCATGCGTACAACGTTACTTCCAAACTTAATCGAAGTTCTTGGTAGAAACTATAAGAGAAGTGTTAAAGATGCAGCTGCTTTTGAAGTTGGTAATGTGTTCTTCCCTAAACAGCAACCACTCGTCGAGTTGCCTATTGAAAAGAAAACTCTTGTAATGGGTATGTATGGTGAAGGTAGAGACTTCTTTACTTTAAAAGGTTCAGTAGAAGAATTATTTGAAACTTTAGGTGTTTCAAATTACAAATATGAAACAGAGTCAACTCATGCAACATATCATCCAGGACGTTGTGCAAACATTATTTATGGAGACAATCATATTTTAGGTACAATTGGTGAAATTCATCCAACAGTACTTGATAATTATGATATTGAAGTACCGGTAATGGCTGCTGAGATTGATTTTAATATGTTGATGCAAATCACTCGTATGGATAAGAAATACCAAAGTGTACCAAAGTATCCAGCAAGTACACGTGATTTAGCAGTATTGGTTAAAGAAGAAGTAACTAACCAAAATGTTCTTGATATCATTCATCAATTTGGTGGTAAATTATTAGAATCAGTTGAGATCTTTGATGTCTATAAAGGATCACAGATTGAATCTGGTTATAAGAGTATGGCTTATGCATTGATATTCAGAGCTAAAGATCGTACACTTGTAGATGAAGATGTTAATAAAGCAATGGCTAAGATTCTAAAGAATTTAGAAGAAAAACTAGAAGCTGAATTAAGATAGTTACTATAATAAATGACATCACTTGCAAAAGCATGTGATGTCATTTTGTGTTATCATAATATACATAACACGAGGAGAAACTATGAAAAAATATAAAACCATTCGATATAGATTAGCACTTCTGGTCTTCATTTTCATCTCTTTACTGATGATTTCATTTAAAGGTTATACAGATATTCAAAATGAAGAACGTCTGATTAATTCCTGTCTCTTATACACATCTGACGCTG
>JABXKX010000123.1 GCA_013619035.1 Peptostreptococcaceae bacterium | reverse complement strand
GCCATTAAGGCATTATTTACTTAACATAATTTTTAGGTGCAGGTGCTTTTATAACAATTAATTCCAATGTTTCTTCATGTAAATTGTTTACATTCATCTTTGTTTTATAAGGAATCTCAAGGATATGACCTTTTGAGTATTCATGAATTTCCTGCTCATCCAGTTGAATGGATAATGTACCTCTTAAAACGGTCATATAAACATTTGAATTAGAAAAATGTTCTGGCATCCCTTCATTTTTATTAAATACCATATGTATATAATTAATGTTCTCGTCCATAATAATCTTCTCTACTGCTTTATCATCTGTTGTACTATAATTATAAATTTTCTCTACCATCATATTACCTCACTTTCTTGTTTTCATTATACTACTCTCTACAATCAATTGCTGTAACATGTGTTACTCATATAAAAATATTATACGATGCGTTATAATGAAGTTGGAGGTGACTAATGAAACTAATTTGTTTAGGTGATAGTTTAACAGAAGGTCATGATATTGGAAATAATAAAAACTGGGTCTCACTTCTTGATCATCTGGTTTCTTATGAAGTGATTAACTCAGGAATTTGTGGTGATACAACAACAGGCATGCTTTCGCGATTTTATCATGATGTACTAGAGCATCATCCATCTCACCTCATAATTCTAGGAGGTTCAAATGATATCTACTTTGAAGTGCCATTATCCATTATCATTTCAAATCTCTACAGTATAACACGTTTAGCCAAGTCCAATGATATTGAATTCATTTTAGGATTACCTCCAAAAACATATTACAAAACGCCCATTAGAAGTCTTGGAGATTTCTTTGATATGGATGAAGCCATAAACCATTACAGAGATGTTTTACGGTCATTTTGTATAGAGCATGATTTAAACTTCATTGACTTCAACAACAATTTATCAGAAGACTCTTATTTAGAAGATTGTTTGCATCCTAATGAAACTGGACATCATATCATGATGGAAACAGTTCTTAATTACACACAAAAAATAACGCCTTAACGGCGTTATAATACTTTACTTAAGAAATCTATTGTTCTAGGATGCTGAGGTTGTGAAAATAAAAACTCTGGTGAATTTTCTTCAACCACTAATCCGTCATCCATAAATAAAACTCGATCTGCTACTTCTTTTGCAAATCCCATTTCATGAGTGACAACAATCATCGTCACATCTTTATGAGTGAGTTTTTTCATAACTTCAAGCACTTCACCTACCATTTCAGGATCTAAAGCAGAAGTGGGTTCATCAAATAACATCACTTTTGGATGCATCGCCAGTGCTCTAGCAATTGCGACCCTTTGTTTTTGCCCACCAGATAACTTATTGGGATAAACATCTTTTTTATCCAGTAAACCAACTTGTTCCAATAAGTCCATTGCTGTTTTAAGTGCGTCCTCTTTTGCTTCCTTCTTCAATAAAACCGGTGCCATCATAATATTTTCTAAGACTGTTTTATGCGGGAATAAATTGAACTGCTGAAAAACCATACCCATGTGTTCACGATAATGATTCATGTTTGTTTTTGCATGTATCAGTTCGTTTTCAAAATGTACTTCACCACCACAGGGTTGTTCTAGAAAGTTGATACATCTTAAGAGAGTGCTCTTTCCAGAACCACTCGGTCCAATAATTGCGACCACTTCTCCTTTAGAGACTTCCAAATCAATGCCTTTTAAAACATTTAAATCACCAAAGTTCTTTTTTATTTGTTTGAGTTTAATCACTGACTTGTAATCTCCTTTCTATTAAAGTTACACCTTTTGATAATGTTGCTGTTAAAATAAAGTATATTACAGCAGCTGCAATTAATGGTTCAAATGGTTTGTAGGTAATACCTCGTATTGTATCCACATTGTACATTAAATCATGTAAACCAATCACCGATACAATGGCTGACTCTTTAATTAAAATAACAAATTCGTTCCCAAGTGCGGGTAATATCTTTTTAAATGCCTGAGGTAAAATAACCTCTTTATATGCTTGTAGGGGCGACATCCCAAGAGATTTTGTTGCTTCAAATTGACCTTTATCTACTGCAGCAATACCCGCCCTTATAATCTCTGCAATATAGGCAGAGCTATTGATAGACATGGCAACCACACCTGCTGCAAACATAGGTATATCTTTTAGACCATAATAGATGAGATACAACTGGACTAAAAGTGGCGTTCCTCTTATAAATGCGATATAAGCACTTGCAAGTTTCTCAGCGGGTTTAAAATTGGATACTTTCAGTAGACTTAGAAGCATACCACCTAGTAATCCAAACACCACTGTTAGTAAGCTAAGAAGCAGTGTGTTGGCCGTTCCTGTTATGAAAAATTTATAATATTTGAGTAAAAATCCAAACTCCATTGTCTGCTCCTTAATTGATTATTCTTCTTCGGCTAATGTCATAGCATCAATGATATATTGATCTAAAGTCCCATCACCCAATACTTGGTCAATGGTTGTGTTTATTGCATTTAGTAAATCTTCTTGATCTTTATTAATCGCTATTGAAACACCACCTTCAGATCCTAAATCCATTTGATTAACAGCAATTTTTTCATTTGCTTCATCATATGAATCCGCTACAACTTCAGCAAGGATAATACCATCTATCTTACCACTTTGTAGTTCCATCACCAGATTTGGAATCTTAGCAATTGCTACTTTTTCTGCACCTGTAAATTGTTCATCAAATATAGTTTCCTGTAATGTTCCTTTTTGAACCCCAACCTTTAATCCTTTAAAATCTTCAACAGATGTTAATTTATCAGCATTTTCACTTAGTACCAACATCGTTTGACTTGTATCATAATAAATAGTAGAAAAATCAACCGCATTTTTTCTTTCATCCGTTGGATTCATACCAGCTGCTATAAAGTCAATTTTCTTACCCGTTAATGCCGCGAGTAATCCATCAAAGCTCATATCCACGATTTCTAATTCAACACCTAAATCATCTGCGATTTTTTCGGCTAATTTTATATCAAAACCTACAATCGTATCAACACCATTGATTTCCTTATGAAACTCATATGGTGGATAATCAGCACTTGTACCAACAACAATCTTTCCTGCTTCTTTAATTTTCTCTAATTGACTTTGATCATCTCCAGATGATGCACATCCAACACTTAATAATCCTACCAATAATACCATCATCATACTCATTAAAATTTTCTTCATTTTTCCTTCTCCTTTATAATAGTTATACATTTTTCTTAATATTTATGCGCTTTTAAATACAAAAAAAACCTCCATCCACAACACTAGGGACGAAAGCAACTTCCGCGGTACCACCCACATTAACACAAGGTTCACTCATTAGTACGGAGATATACGATCTCGATACTTGTCCACTGTAACGGTTGGAATCCGTCTAACCTTAGAGTTCGCACTTTCTTGTTAGAGACTCTGAAACGCTCTCAATATAGTCCTACTTGACTAGGCTCACACCTTCCCTAGTTCGCTGAAACTGATTTCTATATATTTTCGTTTCGTCAATGTCGTTCTGCATAATTATTAACTTGTGATAATAGTACAGCAGTTCAATAAATTTGTCAACAAAAAAATAAAAAATGTTCAAAAAAATTTTTTGAACATTTTCAACTGACCTAAGAAATCTCTTGAACGTCTGCAAGAAGTAATCCCTTTGCAAGACTTTGAAATCTTTTCCTGACTTGTTTAACATGTTTGAAATCACTGACATCATCAAACGATAAATAAACAAATGCATGTGTTGAAATCACATCAATTTCTGGTACAGCTTGAATATGGTGTACATGACTGATTGCGTCACAAATCATTGTCAAAGGATGTATATTGTCTAATTCAAAGCTTGTATTTTGAACCGATTCGTTATAAATATGTTTGACTAACAAACTATTTTTACAAAGATTCATATCTGATACTTCATAACGAATTGAACATCTAGAAGTCATACCCATCACCAACCTTTTTAACTGACATAAATTGGCTGATATAAGGTAACATCATACTAAAAATAATCAATCCACCACCAATGAGTATATTTGGACCAACTGACTCTTTTAAAAACAACCAACCGAACAGTGTTGCGAAAAAAGGTTCAAGTGTAAAAATAAGAGTTACATTCGAAGCTGAAAGTTTTTTCTGTATACTATTTAAAATATAATAGGCTATTCCCGTTAGTACTATTGATAAGAATCCTATGCTAAACCATTCTGATACGGTAAAAGTAAAGGTTATCTCTTCAAATAAGAATGTTGCGATTAAACTGAGTATGCCTACAGTACTCAACTGAATTGTTGTAAAGACATTGGTACTATATTTTCTGACTGACTTCTCAACTACAATTGTATAAAATGCATAGAGTACCGTACCAATAAGTGTGATAAAATCACCCATATTAAAGGCACCACTGCTACTTACTAATGTGATCAAACCTAATCCTATTACAGCTAATATAGTTTGTAAAATAACTTGCATATCCGACTTTTTCTTATGAACTAACAAAAGAATAATCGGAATGAAAATAACACTACTGCCTACAATAAATGAATTTTTTGCTATCGTTGTATACTTTAATCCTGCGATATGACAGTAGAAAGCTAAAAATAACAAAACACCTGAAGTGATACCCGATTTTAAAAGTGGTTTTGTGACTTTGAATTTTTTTGTAATGATTAATATAAACGCTAATAGAAAACCGCCAATAACAAATCTATAGGCTAGGAAATTAAAAACTCCCACTTTAGATAATAATGGTTTCGTCAAACTAAAGGACAACCCCCATAGTGCAATAATAAAAACTAGTAATAATTCTGAATGTATTTTTTTCATTTCATCGTCCTCCTTGATTTCATTATATAAAGAATTTCGATGAAACAGTCTTTCTATTATTACAAAAAAAGATCTGTTGCATTTCACTTTCTACAACAGATCTTTTTATACTATATCATTATTGTTTCATATACTTTTACTATGCACCTTTTTTTAAGTCCGCTACAATCTTATCATAAAGCTTTTCATCAAGTTCGTAAAACTTCATTAATACAATTCCAATAATCGCCACAACAATCGGAATACCTGCAATACAAACTAGAATACCATTTAAGGCTTCCTGAGTTTGAACTGCATTTGGGATATAACCAGTAAATGATAAGATTAAGCCTAAAGCAGCTCCACCAATAGCTGTACCAACTTTTGTACCGAAAGTAAGCGTTGAGAAAACTAATCCTTCAGAGCGTATCCCAGTCTTCCACTCACCATATTCTACGGTATCAATCACCATAATAAACGGTAAAGCCAGACCAAATCCTGATACAAAACTATTCACAACAAATTGTATGATGATTAAAGTAACATTCTCATAACTAATAAAGAATAACGCTAGTGAAGACAATGCGATACCCACTAATGCATAAATAATGGTTTTCTTTTTACCAAATAGTTTTACTAATAAAGGAATAAACATAGTGCCGATTATTGTTGCTATAAGCGCTATACCTGAAGCTACAGCAATAAGCTCTGGTTTTCCAATATTATAAGAAAAATAATATGCTGTCGCTGCACTTTTTATAGTAGTTGCAATCTGATTGACCATAAATACAGATGAAATAATCAGTAATGGCGTATTTAATTTTAATACTCTTATCATATCTTTAAAAGCATATGATTCATTTTTAGTAGGCGCAACTCTCTCTTTTGCTGTGAGGCCTGATAAGACGATTGAAACAGTACCGATGGCACCTAATATTATGGTGGTAAGCATATATCCTTTTGCTTGATCACCTTTGCCTAATATCCCTACTAAAGGAATGACACCAGCTGCTCCGATAAGTATACCGACATTACATAATATCCTTCTTAAAGTGGTAATACTTGTTCTTTCCTTTGAGTCTTGTGTCATTGAGGAAATAAGTGCGTTAGCAGGTATATCCACCATTGTGTACATCATGCCAAAGAATATATAGGTAATAGACGCATAAATAATTTTACCCGTATTCCCAAGATCAGTTGGTCCTGAAAATACTGCGACAAATGCAACCATAAGCAAGATTGGACCAAATATCATATAAGGTCTACATTTACCCCATCTTGTTTTTGTTTTATCAACAATGGTACCCATAATAGGATCATTAATTGCATCCCATATTCTTGAGACCAGAAACAAGGTAGCAACTACGGCTGGTGATATACCAAATACATCAGTATAATAAATAACCAAATAAATCATTGGCATTCCAAAGAATATACTAATGCCTAATCCCGAAAGTGCATACATACTTTTTTCAATCGTTTTAACTTTTGTAGCTTTTTGCATAAAATCCCCCTAAATTTGAATCCTACATTTACAAAATTACATGTCTTATCTATAGTGATTGAAAACTTATTACCTTTTAATGGGTTACTATCTGTCAAAACCCATTGGAATTAATACTTTACTGCCGCTTTTGAGAAGAAACCTTTTGTTTTACTTAAGTCTCTCTTTTCACCGGTAATTTGGAACTCACCTTGCAAGTGTATATGCTCTGATGAACCTCCAATCATAACATCCATATTACCTGGTTCTAAAACAAACTCTTTGTTTCTATCATAAAACCCGAGTATATTCATTGGTACTGTAAAAGTTACTTGAGCACTTTGATCTGATTCTAACGATACTCTTTCAAATCCATAAAGTTCTTTTACGGGTCTTGAAATAGTCGATTCGCGATCATGAAGATACAATTGAACAACTTCATCACCTTTGATATCACCAATATTTTTGATTATACAAGAAATTTCAACTTCACCAGATACATCTACAGCTGACTGGTCAATACATAACTCGCTATATGAAAAATCAGTATAACTCAATCCAAAGCCAAACGGATACAGTGGTTTTGTGCTCATTTCTACATAATCACCTGACCAATGCGATCGACCACCAGATGGTTTATGATTATAATAAACAGGAACTTGTCCTACTGATCTTGGGAATGAAATTGGTAGTTTACCACCTGGATTATAGTCTCCAAATAAAACATCTGAAAGTGCACCGGCTCCTTCTTCTCCAGGTACCCAAGCTTCCAATATTGCTGCAACATTTTCAGACTCCCAAGTGATTGATAATGGTCGACCATTAACAAGTACAAGTACAATCGGGGTGCCTGTCTCATGTATCTTTTTAACAAGCTCTTTCTGTACACCGCTCAGATTAAGATCTGTACGATCTCTAGATTCACCACTTGTAGAATCTAATGTTAATCCTGACTTACCACCAACAATCATGACAGCAACTTCAGATTTTTTGGCTGCTTCGATTGCTTCTTCAAAGCCATCAGTATCTTTATCAAGGATGTCACAACCTCTTGCGTAGTTAATAGTTGTTTCTTTGGAAACCTTTTCCTTTAAACCAGTCAAAATGCTCTTGATATTATTTGCTCTAAAAGTAAATTCATCTTTTGTTTTTGCTTCAAATACTGACTTAAAAGCTTCTTTTGCCTTTTCTTGAGCTTCCAGTTGTTTTTCATTTAATGCTAAATCTGTAGTATTATTTGAAATGGATTTCATTATTTCTACAGTACCTTCCATTTGACCAACATATGAGTAATCACCTAATAAGTTTCTAACAGAATCTGCATTGGGACCGATTACAGCAATTGATTTAATATCTTTATTAAGTGGCAGGACATTATTTTCGTTTTTTAACATAACTATAGATTCACAGGCTATTTTTTTTGCAACTTCTTTATTTTTCGAATGATTAAAAACAGCTTCTAACTTATCTACATCACCATATGGATTTTCAAATAAACCTAACTCAAATTTCTTTTTCAAAACACGTTTAACAGATCTATCAATGGTTTCTTCTTGAATCATGCCTTTATGATAAGCATCAATTAAATTTTCACCATATCCCGCGGTTTGTGATAATTCAACATCCAAACCTGCTTCAAGTGCTTGTACCCCAGCTTCTTGTAGAGTCTCTGATATATGATGATAATTATGAGCGGTTTCTATGGTACCGTAATCCGAAACAACCATACCTTTAAAACCAAGTCTATCTCTTAACAAATCAGTTAGAATTTCTTTTGATACACCACACGGAATCCCATCTATTTCTGAATATGAATTCATAACAGATGCTAAGTTAGCCTCATGTATTGCTGCTTCAAAAGGTTTAGCATAGACACCCCAAAGCTCTCGATCACCTAAATGTACAGGAGACCAGTTCATACCACCTTCAGAAAGTCCATAACCTAAAAAGTGTTTGGCTGTCGCTATAACGCCATCTTTTAATGAGTCACCTTGTAGTCCTTTAATATATGATGTTCCAATTTTTGAGACTAAATATGGATCCTCTCCATATGTTTCTTCCACTCTGCCCCATCTTGCATCTCTAGCGATATCAAGTACTGGCGAAAGACCTTGTCTCGCTCCTACACATAACATCTGTTCTCGAATGATATCTGTCATTTCTTCTACGATGTCAGGATTCCATGTAGATGCTACACCGATACTTTGTGGAAATGCGGTTGCTTTTTTAGCTTGATAACCACATAGACATTCCTCATGTACAATTGCTGGTATACCTAAACGAGTATTTTCCATCAGATATTTTTGTACTTCGTTTACTAGTTTCGCACAAATCTTTGGATCCATATCCAAGACACCTGCTGCTCTTGATATCTGTCCCCATCCATCTTTAAATTCAGTACTTAACTTTTCGGTATCAAATCCTTCAACACCCACAACAGCAAATAAATACTCCGATCCTAATTGAGCAACTTTTTCTTCTAAAGTCATTCTTTTGATCAAATCTTCTACTCTATCATCAGCTGCTAAATTGAAATCTTTATAAATAAAACTTTCTTCACTCATATTGCCTCCTTAATCCAACACGAATAATTGGTATCTGAAAATACATTCAGATTTTCTTTGTATTATCAGTATATTGAAAATATTCACTTCTGTTTTTTGTTTATTTAACATTTTTGTAGTATTTTTAAGATATGTTATGATAATATTATCAATTCTAAGTAAAAACACTCCGTAAAATAAATAATTATGTTATTGTCTTATAGTCAGTTTTGGTTGTTGTAAAATAGAAAGCAACTTAGATTTTGTTCATTTCTCGGTAGGAGTAGGATGTTAAAGAGGGAGAGTATTATGGTCAATAAAAGTGAAAATCAACTGGATCTTAAATTGTTAAATGAAATAATGTCACTATTTTATTATTCTAGTTATATGCCAATTACGCTTATAAACCGTGATTTAGTTGTGCAAAACAGCTTACCAAGTATTAGTCCAGTAGACTATCCCTTTCCAATAGACAATAAAAAAGACTATGAAAAAATTCATAGTACACTCGCTATTTCAGGTTCAAAGGAAAGTGGTTTTCTATATACCAACTCCTATCGATTGTCGTACATAGCTGTTGGTCTTTGGTCGAAAGATAGCTTGAATGGTTGTTTGATAGCAGGACCTTTTATTCTATTTTCTCCTGAATCTATTAATATCAGCAAGTTAATTGAAAGCAACAATATGCCCTTTCGTATTAAGCCAGAGTTGAAATCGTACTATCATCAATCCATACTTATTAATCATCCTAGGGAGCTCTATATCCTAAGACTGCTCTACTCATTAATAGAAACTAATGTAGAGTTTACAAAAGTCAGTTTTATAAACAGTCAAAATATTAATACAGAAGAATTTGTCTCAGATATTATCATCAAAAATAGAGAGCTCAATATCCAAAGAACACCTGAATATCTGACAGAAGAATTATATAGATTTGTTAGATTAGGTGACTTGAAAAATGCTGTTGAAACAAAGAATAAAATAAATGAATATAAAGTTTTAGAAATTCCAGGTGTTGAAGGTCTTAGAAATGGCAAGAACTTAATGATTATCTTTTCGTATTCTCTTTCTAGAGAAATCAGCAATGCTGGAGTCGATTTAAACTACGCGGAAAATCTATGTGACAGTTTTATTGAATCCATTGAAAATTGTAACAACATGACTGATTTGATTATTTTGTCGGATAGTATGTTAAAGGAATATGTAAGTAGTGTTAAAAAATACAGCATCACCAAACTTCACCCTGCAGTACAAAAGGCATTAAAATATATC
>JABXKX010000114.1 GCA_013619035.1 Peptostreptococcaceae bacterium | reverse complement strand
GATTAATACAGAAAAACTATTAATTTTAAAGACAAAGGCGTATACACGGACAGAGGTCTGTTACGGGCAGTAGATAATTCTACCCAAGTCTTATGCTACTTGCCTGCCAATAGATTTTTGTCTTTAACAAGAAATCTTGAGGTGTTATTTTGAATAGTATTAAAGCTTATGATGGAACGAATTTTCAAGAAGTTAGCAATTTGCTAGCTACTATGATGAAAGAACATACATTTAAAAATGTGAATGATAAATCAAAAGAAAAGTTTTTAGGTATTTTCAATTATGTTAATTCTGAAAATCCTAAACACGTTATGGAATTGGAAAGAACCTTAGCACAGTCTGATATATGGGTGGCGTATGATAAGGAAAAGATTGTTGGTATCGTTAGAGGTAGCAAAGATAATATCTTAAACTTATTTGTAGATGAAAGCCATGCAAGAAACGGTGTCGGTTCGAAGTTGGTAGAAAAGTTTGAAGAAAAGTGTATGGTTGAAGGATTTTCTTATGTAAGATTGTCAGCAACTGTTGAAGCGGTTGGATTCTATGAGAATTTAGGATATAAGAAAACAACAGGACTTCGAATGGCAAGATACTCTGGTAAAAGAGGATTTGAGTACCAACCAATGATGAAACCATTATTTTAATTAGGAATCCAAACCTTAGGTTTGGATTCTATTTATTTTTCTGATAAAATAAGTAGAATAGTTAGGAGAATACATGAATTTAAGTTTATTCAATTTAGAAAAAAACACACTCAACACTCATACGAAGATGTTGATTATTGCATTAGTTGATGCACTTATTTCGCAGTTTTATTTTGATTCATTACCGTTTGAATTTAAGTTTTCAATATCTGTTGCTGTTTTACCAATTTATTATTATTTTGACAGAACCCTAAATCCATTTAAAACGGCCCTTTATGTCACGTCAGTAGGACTTGCATTTAGAACGTTAACCCAAGTCAATATATATGGAAGTTTTGCAGATGCCTTCTGGAGTGACTTCCCGTTTATTTATTTTGATTTATTGTATGGTTTGATTTTTTATTTTTTATATTATAAAAGTGAGAAAGTGTCCTTATCCCACTGGGCTGTTGTAGCTGTTTTTGGTGACTGGGCCGGTAATACTGCAGAAGCGTTGTTTAGACATGGTCCATCGTTTATTTTTACATCCAATTCAACAATGATCTTCTTATTAGTAGCACTCATTAGGGTATTTATCAGTATCGCCATAGTGATCTTTTTGAATCATTATTCAAGACTGATTCGAAAAGATGAACATGAAATCAGGTACAAACAACTCTTGATGTTAACATCAGAACTTAAAAGTGAAGCTTATTTTATCCAAAAAAATATGGATTATGTTGAATATGTTATGAGTGATGCATACACACTCTATTCTGAACTTGATGAACTAGAGCCAGAGGAAACCAAAAGAATTGCTTTAAAAATAGCAACTGATATACATGAAATCAAGAAGAATTATTCTCGTGTAGTAGATGGTTTAGGTAAAATTACTGATGGTGAAGTTAATTTTAATCAGATGAGATTGGTGGAACTTGTCAAAATACTGAGATATAGTATAACAAGATATTTAAACTCGATTGGTTCAGATATTCAGTTTATTACCAATATTCATACCAATCGGTATGTTAAAGAACACTATTTACTGATGTCGGTACTAAGAAATCTTGTAAACAATGCGATAGAAGAACTCTTAAAGACTAATAAACATGGTGTTGTTAAGCTGAAATTTCAAGAAAATGCCGAATATTACATTTTTACCATTTCTGATAATGGCACTGGTATAGATGATAAAGATTTAGAATATATCTTTGAAACAGGATTTTCTACAAAGTTTAATGAAGAAACAGGCAATATTTGTAGAGGTGTAGGGCTTGCTTTAGTAAAAGATATAGTGGAAAATAAGTTGAATGGATATATACAAGTAAAATCAGTTAAAAATGTGGGCACTGATTTTTACGTTTATGTTAATAAAGAGTACGCAGGGGGATAAAATGAAATTTGTAATCGTAGATGATGATCATAAGATCATAAGAATATTAGAGAGTATCATACAGAGTTCTAGTTTAGGTGAAGTTGTAGGTGTTTGTCATGAAGGTCGAAAAGCCTTAGAAATGGTTTCAGAATTAGAGCCTGATATTGTATTGATAGATCTTTTGATGCCAGAAGTTGATGGTATTGCCATTGTAACGGCTATACAATCGCTTGCTCGTGTGCCTAAGTGTATTATGATTTCTCAAGTCACCAATAAAAGTATGATTTCAAAGGCCTATGAAAGTGGGATTGAATTTTTCATCAATAAACCAATTAACAGAAATGAAGTTGCAAAGGTTATTGAGAAGGTTACTGAGAAAATAGAACTTGAAAATAAATTTGAAATCATGGGAAAAATGTTTAGAAAAAATGAAAAGACAATTGAAAAACCAAAAGCGGATCCTCTTAGAAGCATCAAACTTATTTTTTCTAAATTAGGTATTATGGGTGAAAAAGGAACCGAAGATATTTTGACCATCTGTGTTTACATGTTAGAAAATGATCAATCATCATTTGATTTCAAAGTAAAAGACATTTGTAAGAAGCTATCTGATAATCCTAAAGCGATGGAACAACGATTAAGAAGAGCAATCAACAAAGGATTAATTAATCTTGCTAACATCGGTATAGAAGATTATATGAATGAAATCTTTTTAGCATATTCAAATTCACTTTATGATTTTCAAAATGTTAAAGCTGAAATGGATTATATAAGAGGTAAGAGAAGTGCTGGTGGTAAAATATCAATCAGACGTTTTATAGAAAATATTATATTGCTTAAGTAGGGATTATGTTATTTGAATCAGAAAGATTATATTATAGAGTATGGCAAAAAGAAGATGTTTCTGTAGGTCTGAAGTTATGGGGCAATGAAGAAGTTATGAAGTATATTGAACCTACTCTAAGTGAGAGCCAGATTGTTCTTTCTATCAATAGAGGTATAGAACATTATAAAGCATTTGGTGTACAACTGTTTGAAAGTGGTTTTAAAAGGTAGAAATGAAGTCATTGGATGTTGTGGTTTATCTGTAGAAGATGAAGAAGAAAAGGTTTACGAGTTTGGGATTCATATCATACCTGAATTTCATCATCAAAGTTACGGATCTGAAGCAGGTAAAGCCGTACTGGAATTTGCTGATACGATTGATATCAAAAAAATCATAGCAATGTGTCACTTAGAAAATGTTAATTCGAGAAAATTACTGATTAAATTAGGATTTATTTATAAAGGGGATGTTTGGTATGATGATACCAAACGTTATGAATCTTATTTTGAAATGGAGAGATTATGAATCAAGCTGTAGTACTTGGTAGTAATTATTACATAGGACTCAGTATCATAAGATGTTTAGGGAAAGAGGGCATTGATGTTGTTGCGATGGATTATAATCGTATAAATACTTATGGTGCTTCTTCTAAATATTTAAAGGAACAGCTGATTGTACCTCACTATAAGAATGAGGTCGAGTTATTGGCATATTTAGTTGAGTATGGAAAAAAGCAGTCATTTAAACCGGTACTTTTTCCAACCGCCGATGCATATGTCGCTTTTATGGATAACCATTTAGAGGTTTTAAAAGAATCTTATTTGATTCCTATGACAGAACAGGGATTATGGACGAAAGTAATGGATAAGTCTGGGTTACAAGAACTAGCTGATGAACATCATGTTAAAATTCCAGATACGATGAATTCTAACGCAATTGATTGGAGTAACTTTGAGAATTTAATTGGTTATCCTTGTTTATTGAAACCAACTGATTCCCCTAGTTTTGTAAATCACTATCGTAAAAAGATGTTTATTTGTAATGATAAAACGTCACTATTAAAAGCGATAGAACAGACTCATAATGATGGATTTTCTATGATTGTTCAAAGAAAAATTGTAGGAGCAGATTCAAATGTGTGTACATACGATTGTTATTTGAATCAAAGTAGTCAAGTGACACATAGTATGACTTGTCAGAAAATAAGACAATTTCCAATAAATTATGGCGCTTCGTCATATACCTTACAAAGACATATTGAGGCACTACATCAAATAGGCCAAAGTTTTTTAGAAACAATTGGATTTAAAGGGTTTGCAGAAATAGAGTTTAAAAAAGATGATAGAAATAACGAATATTATTTGATAGAGGTTAATACAAGAACAACCACACTGAACTGTTTATTAGATAAAGCAGGCATTAATTTTCCTTTAGTGGCATATAAAGAGTTAACAGGTGAAGCACTGCCTAAAAAGATATTTAAGGAATCTACAAATTATACGTTTAGATACCATATTGAAGACTTGATATCGATTGTGAAGTACTTTAAAACACATCAGTTGACTTTGGTAGAGTATTTCAAAAGCATGAGATATAAAACCATCTATGCGATATGGTCATTGGATGACCCGAAGCCTTATTTTACTTATATGAAAAATAAAATGTTACGAAAAAGAAATAAATAATAAGGAATTCAGTATTTTTCTGTATTATTAAGTATGTAAGTGGTATAATTGTTACAATGTTGTCGTAAACATTCATTAGATACTTTTATCTAAGTTAACCCTAATCGACGGAAACCTGAGGAACCCCTCAGGTTTCTTGTCATTTAAAGAATTTGTAATATCAAATGACTACAATCGAATGTATGTTTGTGTTAGAATATAAGAAAGAGAATGGAGAATTTATGTTAGATTATATAAAAGGATATGTTGAATATGTTGATGAAGACTATATTGTTGTAGAAGCCAACGATATTGGTTATAAGATAAAAACATCTCTAACAACAATAGGAGACTTATCTCATCACGGTGAAAAGGTATGTATTTTTACAGAGATGGTTGTTAGAGAAGATAGCATTACATTGTGTGGATTTAGTTCTAAAAATGAGTTGAAGATGTTTAGGTTGTTAACTTCAATCAGTGGGGTGGGGACAAAAGTTGGAATAGCCATTTTATCGTCAATACCATATACAAGTCTTTATACCATCTTGATTTCAGGTGATGTTAAAGCGTTAACACAGGCAAACGGTGTTGGTAAAAAGACCGCAGAGCGTATTATATTAGAGTTAAAAGATAAAGTGAAGAAAGTAATGCATATTTCAATTGATCATGGTGAAGTTATTCAAGAAGCCTTGGATATGGATCATACAGCTTTCGAAGATGCAAAAGCAGGTTTGTTATCATTAGGGTATACTCATACTGAAATTAATGATGCAGTCTCAGGTATTGAGACGATGAATCTGACAACTGAAGACATAATAAAATTAGCATTAAAAAACCTAATGAATAGATAGGAGTTTCCATGAATCGTTTTGATGGATTTGAAGATTTAGAATCAGATCGTTTTGTCACACCAGAGCTGAAAGAACATGAGCAAATGATGGATAAAACCCTTCGACCACAAAGTCTTGATGACTATGTGGGTCAAGACAAGCAAAAAGAAAAATTAAAGATATTTATAGAGGCAGCAAAGATGAGACATGAACCACTAGATCATGTTTTGCTTTATGGCCCGCCAGGACTGGGTAAAACAACTTTATCCAATATCATTGCTAATGAAATGAATGTTAATATAAAAGTAACTTCAGGTCCTGCAATAGAAAGACCAGGCGATTTGGCAGCAATACTGAATAGTCTAAGTGAAAATGATGTTTTGTTTATTGATGAGATACATCGACTTAACAGGACGGTAGAAGAAGTCTTGTATCCTGCAATGGAAGATTTTACTTTAGACATTATGATTGGTAAAGGACCTGGGGCTAGATCGGTGCGTGTAGAGTTACCTAAGTTTACATTGATTGGTGCGACTACTAGAGCTGGGCAGTTAACCTCGCCTTTAAGAGATCGTTTTGGAGTAATCTGTAAATTAGAACTTTATAATACCAAAGAGCTGAGCCAAATAGTCAAACGTTCGGCTGAAATTATGAATGTAGAAATTAAGGGTAATGCTACAAATGAAATTTCAAGACGTTCTAGAGGTACCCCAAGAATTGTTAATCGTTTACTGAAGCGAGTAAGAGATTATGCTCAAGTAGTAGGAGATGGCATTATCACAGATGACCTTGCCAATAAAGCTTTAGATTTACTTGAAGTGGACAAACTTGGTTTAGACGGCGTGGACAGAAAAATAGTATTAACCATTATGGATAAATTTAGCGGTGGTCCTGTAGGATTAGATACGCTCGCAGCCTCTACTGGTGAAGAAAAAATAACAATAGAAGATGTTTATGAACCATATCTTTTACAGTTAGGTTTTTTAAATAGAACACCTCGTGGTCGGGTACTAACAAAACATGCTTATGAACATTTTAATATGGTATATTTATTTGAAGAACGCAATCAATAGGGGGTTATATGAGAAAAACAAGTAGAATAGTTATATTTTCATTGATTCTTAGTCTTATTTTTTCTATAATAGGATTTGCTGAAACAAATGAGATCAATATTATTAAGATTGGACTGCAATATACTGCAGCTGATAACAATACAGTTAAACCTTTGGTAGTAATCAGAGGCAATACGGCTTTTGAACTGGGTGAACTGATAAACGATCAATATGTTTCGTTGGTACAATTACCTCAGATCACACAATTTTCATTTGATAAAGATAATGGTTACCATGCTGTTGTTGGTCCGTATGCGACTTATGAAGAAGCAAATGCTATCATAGGCCAAGTCACAGGTGGCTTTGTTGTTAAATCTGGCAACTACTATGTGTATAGTACTTCTTCTAATCAAAGTGCAGCACAAGCTGAAACAACTCGTTTAACAGGTAGTGGTTATTCTGCAGTATTGGGTATACCTAATGCAAACTTAGTTGTTATAAAAAGTGGCGCTGTACTTTTAGGTTTTGATTCTTCGATTGGTGAGTATATTATGGCGCCACTTGGATCTGAACTAAAAAATTCATTTAGTTATTTTGGTGATGCTACTTACCGTGGTGGTTTTGGTGCTAAAAGGGTCAATACCAATGATATTTCATTAATCAATTATATTATGATGGATGAATATTTATATGGTGTTGTACCACGTGAAATGGACAAAAGTTGGCCCATTGAAGCTTTAAAAGCCCAAGCGATTGTTGCTAGGAATTTTGCAGTTGTTAACATGAATAAATTTAGTCATTATGGCTTTAATCTAGACAATACGACTAATTCACAAGTTTATGGTGGGTATAGATGGGAAGGTCCACTTTCTAACCAAGCAGTGGATGAAACCAGTGGGTTAACACTCAAACATGAAACAACTTTGGTCAATGCTTTTTATCATTCAAATAGCGGTGGCTTTACAGAAAATAGTGAAAATGTATTTTCTTCACCACTACCATATATCAAAGGTGTTTATGATCCGTTTTCAATTGGTGCACCCAATGATACATGGTCACTTGAGTATTCTAAATCATTTATTGAAAACAGACTAAAAGAGTTAGGTTATGATATCGGTTCTTTGAAGAATTTTTATGTTTCTGAATATACAGATCAAAATAGAGTCTATAAAGCAATATTTATTGGAACCAATGATCATGCTATACTTTCAAAACAAGATATCAGAAAAGCCTTTGGTTACAACGAAGTTAAGAGTACTTTATTAAAAGTAGTACCAGATAACTCACTTGTTGTAACAGATGGTAATGAATTTATATATAAGAGCCCTACAACGTTAACGGTTATATCTGGAGATGGGACGGTTTCAACAGTATCAAGTGATGTGCATGTCTCAAATGGTGACAACACGTCTAAAATACCAAATGTAGCAACCAAATACGTTATTAATGGTAAAGGTTGGGGACATGGACTTGGTATGAGTCAATGGGGTGCAAAGAACATGGCTGAACAAGGGTTTGAATTTGAACAAATACTGACCTTTTATTATACAGATACACATATAGAATAGGAGTTACGATGCGTACAAAGGATTTTTATTTTGATTTACCAGAATCACAAATCGCACAAATACCTTTGGAACAACGTGATCAATCAAAATTAATGTACTTAGATAAAAAAAGTGGTGCTATTAAGCATCATATTTTTTCTGATGTGATTGATCTCTTAAGTCCAGGGGATTGTTTGGTTTTAAATAACACTCGTGTATTACCTGCGAGAATATTTGGCGTGAAAGATACTGGAGCAACAGTAGAATTTTTATTACTGAAGCAAGTAGAAAAAGATGCATGGGAGTGTTTGGTAAAGCCTGGGAGAAAAGCAAAAGTAGGGGCAACCTTTACTTTTGGAGAAGGGTTAATGACCTGTGAAGTTATAGACATTACTGATGAGGGATCTAGAATTGTTAAGTTCTCTTATGACGGTGTGTTTGAAAATGTATTAGAACAAGTTGGCACAATGCCATTACCACCTTATATAACAGAAGAACTTGAGGATCAAGAACGTTATCAAACTGTTTTTTCTAAACACAATGGATCGGCTGCAGCACCGACTGCAGGATTACATTTTACAGATGAATTGATGCAAAAAATTCTGGATAACGGTATTAAAATTGCATATGTGACACTTCATGTGGGATTGGGTACGTTTAGACCTGTTAAAGTAGATGATGTTCTTGAACATAAAATGCACTCTGAATATTATATGGTCGATGAGGAAAATGCTTCTATCATTAATGATACAAAAGCATCGGGTGGTAGAATCATATCTGTTGGAACAACATCAACAAGAACACTTGAGAGTGTGATGCAAAAGTATGGTGAAGTTAAAGAGTGTTCAGGGTGGACTGAAATCTTTATTTATCCTGGATATGAATTTAAAATAATTGATGGTTTGATCACTAATTTTCATTTACCAGAATCAACATTGATTATGTTAGTAAGTGCTTTATCAACAAAAGACTATGTTTTGAATGCATATGAAGTTGCAGTCAATGAAAAGTATAGATTTTTTAGCTTTGGCGATGCCATGATATTATTATAGGAGGTCATATGGCGATTAGATATGAACTGATAAAAGAATGTAAACAATCGGGTGCAAGATTGGGTAAACTGCATACACCAAGAGGTGTTATCAATACACCGATATTTATGCCTGTAGGCACAGCAGCTACTGTTAAAGCGATGACTCCAGAAGAATTAAAAGATATGAATGCAGAAATTATTCTGTCTAATACGTATCATTTATACTTACGACCTGGACATGAGTTAATAGAAAGAGCTGGTGGGCTTCACAAATTTATGAATTGGGATAGACCAATATTAACAGATAGTGGCGGATTCCAAGTATTCAGTTTAGGTGATTTAAGAAAAATTACCGAAGAGGGTGTGGAGTTCAGATCTCACATTGATGGTAGTAAACACTTCCTTTCACCTGAAAAAGCAACTGAAATTCAAAATGCATTAGGATCTGATATTATGATGGCATTTGATGAATGTGCACCATATCCAGCAGATCATGATTATGTAAAGAAATCACTTGAAAGAACAACTAGATGGGCTAAGAGATGTAAAGAGGCTCATAAGAATCCTGATACACAGGCATTGTTTGGAATTGTTCAAGGTGGTATGTACAAAGACCTTAGAGAACAAAGTGTAAAAGAATTATTAGAATTAGATTTCCCTGGTTACTCTATAGGTGGATTAAGTGTTGGTGAACCTAAAGAATTAATGAATGAAGTACTTGACTATACAGTACCTCTTCTTCCAAAAGATAAACCAAGATACTTGATGGGTGTCGGCAGTCCTGATGCGCTTATAGATGGTGTTATTCGTGGGATTGACATGTTTGATTGTGTATTGCCGACTAGAATCGCAAGAAATGGTACATGCATGACATCTCAAGGTAAAGTTGCAATTAAGAACGCAAAATACTATGATGATTTTACGCCATTGGATCCAGAATGTGACTGTTATACTTGTAAGAATTATACGAAATCTTATTTAAGACATTTATACAAAGCAAATGAGATTTTATCATCAAGACTTTTAACAACTCATAACTTATATTTCCTTATTAACTTGATGAAAGATGTACGTCAAGCAATTATGGACGATAGACTATTAGACTTTAGAGAAGAGTTCTTTTTGAAATATTATGGTAAGTAGTTTATAAAC
>JABXKX010000103.1 GCA_013619035.1 Peptostreptococcaceae bacterium | reverse complement strand
TATATATCATTATATAATAAAGTTATCGTAAATCCACAATACGAACACTAGTCCACTATATGGACCAAAGATAAGGAGTGTAGTATGTCAGAAAATCCAAATGCAATTGAAAAAACACTTTTAATAATGCAAGCATTTACAGAGGAACCGTTCGAATATACGGCTAAAGAACTAAGTGATAAGCTGAGTATCAGCAAACCTACCATCCATAGAATTCTGAATATTCTTGAAGTAAACAAATTTGTCAAAAAGACACTTGATATGAATAAGTATACAGTCGGTTATGTCAGTTATATTGTTGGTATGCAATATGCCAAACGACAAGATGTGTATTCAGAAATTAGAAATATAATAGACAATGTCTCAAAACTTACTGGTCAGCAAGTTGGATATACTGTTATGGAAGGTGATAATGTTGTTAGTATATATGAATCTGAATTTCATAATAAAACAATCAACTACATGCCGGGGGAAATTTACAGCATAAATTGTGGGGTCTATGGCAAAGTGTTGATGTCTTATTCTCATTCTATTAAGGAATTGGAGAAGTTAGTTTACGAAATTGAATTAAAAAGCGTTACGCCAAAAGCGATTATAGATCCAGACAAACTACTTGAAGAATATAAGATGATTAGAAAAAAAGGATATTCTAGAAGTGATGGTGAGTATATAGAAGGTACTATAGGATTAGGAGCACCAACATTTTATGCTGATGGTAAAGCACACGGATGTGTAGGATTATCAGGTATCAAATCGGATTCGTTTTATTTAAATGAATCCAAATATTTACAGGAAGTATTAAAAGGAGCTGAAGAAATAAGTAAGCTTTTAATATAATGAGGGGAGGTTAAATTACTAACGATCTAAACTATAGAGGAGGAGAAAATGACTGAGTTAAACAAAGTACCGAATAACCAAACTCAAAGCAAAAAGAAATTTGAAATACCACATGTTTATGTAATACTACTTTTTGTAGTTGTGGTCTGTGCTATCCTAACATATATTGTTCCAGCAGGACAATATGATATGATGGAAAGTGCAAGTGGAAGAGAGGTAGTCGATCCTAGTTCATTTCAATATGTAGATAATACACCCGTTGGTTTAATGGATGTTCTAAAATCTGTGCCAGATGGAATGGTTGAGACTGCATCAATTATATTCTTTATTTTTATGGTTGGTGGCGCTTTTAGTGTTATTGATGCAACCGGAGCTATAGAAGCTGGTATAGGTAAAATAACATTGAAGATGAGAGGAAAAGAAAGAGCTATTATTCCTATTATTGTTTTTGTATTCTCTTTAGGAGGCGCTGTATTTGGCATGGCTGAAGAAACTCTTCCATTTATACCAATTATGGTAACTTTGGCAATTGCACTTGGTTTTGATTCATTAACTGGAATTGGAATTGTCTTAGCGGGAGCTGGAGCAGGATTTGCTGGAGCTTTTATGAATCCTTTTACTGTCGGAGTGGCTCAAGGAATTGCAGAATTACCACTTTTTTCTGGGATGGGATTTAGAATCGTCGCGTATCTAATTATGGTTACACTAGTTATTGGCTTTTTATTTAATTACGCTGGTAAAGTCAGAAAAAATCCGAGACTTAGTCCAATGTATGAAATTGATATCAAAAGAGATGATAAACTAGATTTGGATAATTTGAAAGAATTAACAAATAATAGAAAACTTGTTTTAATAATTTTAGCAGCAACAATTGGATTATTGGTATTTGGAGTTATTACATATGGCTGGTATATTCAAGAAATAGCAGCATTATTTATGGGTATGGCTATAGTTGCAGCATTAGCAGGTAAACTTGGATTAAATGGATTTGCAAAAAATCTTGTAAAAGGGTTTGCAAACCTTGCTGGTGGCGCATTAGTTGTAGGATTCGCTAGAGCAATTTTAGTAGTGCTTACAAAAGGTCATATACTTGATACAATACTTTATGCTTCATCAGAGACATTATTACAATTGCCATCAGCGGTATCTGCAGTAGGCATGTATGTATTCCAATGTTTATTAAATTTCATAGTACCTTCTGGAAGTGGACAAGCTGCAGTTTCAATACCGATTCTTGCGCCATTGTCAGATTTAGTTGGTGTTACAAGACAAACAGCAGTACTTGCATATCAGTTTGGTGATGGTATATCTAATATATTCACTCCAACATCAGGATATTTTATGGCAGGTTTAGCACTTGCTAAAGTTCCATGGCAGAAATGGGCAAAGTGGATCCTACCACTAATTATAGCGGAATATATAATAGCAGGTATCCTCGTATTCGTTGCACATTCAATTGGTTATGGACCATTCTAAGAAGTTAAAATTATTAAAACAAAAACAAGGATCAAATATCAACAGCAAATCGGCAGATAAACTAAAGATAAAGACCCTTATTTGAAGTATATAACATTGTTACAAAAAGTCAAACACATACGGCAGCCTAAAAAGCTGCCTTAAATTTTAGGAGGCATTAAAAATGTACGATATTAAGATATCAAATGCCAAGTTTCCAGATTATGATACTAATACTTTCAAAATTAGTGATATCTGTATAAAGAATGGAAAAATTGATCATATTGGCACCAATTCAATAGGTGCTAAACTAGAAATAAATGCAGAAAATTTTATAACCTCACCGGGGTTTATTGATATTCATATGCACGAAGAAGAGTTAGGGAAATACCCTTTACTTGAAAATTTTTATATTGCTGAAAGAATGCTTAAAATGGGGGTGACGTCTGCTCTAGGAGGAAACTGTGGCATTAATCACCAATCACCAGAAGTATTCATTAATTATGTTAAAAACAACAACGCACCTATAAACTATATGATGAAGCTGGGGTATAACTCCCTGAGAGAAAAAATAGGTCTACATTCTCCAAATGCTAAAATTTCAGATTATCAGCTAGATACTATTTGTAAAGAAATAACTAATAATATTCCTTTCGGTATAAAGGGTATTTCTTTTGGCATAGAATATTCACCTGGCATTGAATATAATGAGATGCTAAAAGTCTCAAAATTATTAGATCCTGAAAAACACTTAATTTCAGCGCATTATCGTAGTGATGCTTCTGAAAGTGTGGCTTCTATTAGTGAATTAATCTCACTTTCAAAAGAGTCATCAATACCTATGCAAATTTCTCATATAGGAAGTTGTAGTGGTTATGGATATATGGATAAAGCACTCGACATGATTCAAGAAGCAAGGGAAAACAAATTATCAATAATGGCTGATTGTTATCCTTATAATGCTTTTTGTACATACATAGGTTCAGAGGTTTTTAGTGAGGGTTGTCTTGAAGAATGGCATGTTGATTATTCAAGTATAATGTTAACACAAGAGCCATATAAAAATGTATATTGTACCAAAGCAATTTTTGAAGATGCAAGAAAAAACCATCCGAATATTCTTGCAGTCGCATTTGTGATGAATGAGAAAGAGATAATTTCAGCAATGAAATCCCCCTTTGTAATGATAGCCAGTGACGAGATCTATAATGGCGTCCATGGACATCCAAGAGGTGCTGGAACTTTCCCGAGAGTGTTAGGTAAATACGTGAGGGAAGAAAAACATCTCGAACTCATTGAAGCATTAAATAAAATGACAAAAATGCCTGCTGAAAGATTGTTACTCCATCAAAAGGGACAAATAAAAGAAGGTTATGATGCTGATATTACAATTTTTGATAATGAAAAAATAATTGATATTGCCGATTTTACTACTAATCCAATTGCACCACCACAAGGCATCGAGTATGTGTTTGTAAATGGTAAAATGGTGCTAAAAAACAATATTATTATAAGTAATAACTCAGGCACGTTATTGATATAAAATTCAGCTTAATAATCCAGAATGAAAACACTCGTTAAAGAAGTTGCGGAAAGTGGATTTTATGATTATTGGCAGTAATGGATTTTTAATATTAAGAAAGGGCATCCGAGAGCCGCTAGAACATTTCCAAGAGTGTAGGGAAATATGTGAGAAATAAAGGAGCTTTGAGTTTGATTGAAGTCATTAATAAGATGACATCAATATACAGACTGGATAGGACCAACAAAAAATTGTAAATTCCCGTCTAATGTAATTATTGATGGGATTATAGCGGTAGAAAAGTATGTTTTAAATGAAAATAAAATTGGTAAAATTATTAGGAAGAAAGATCGTTAATGGGAGATCAATCAAAATGAAAATTGAAATAAATAAAATCATTAAAGAATTAAGTGGAGATTTAATAAAACTAAGTGAGTATATTTATGCGAATCCCGAACTTGGTCATCAAGAATATAAATCATCAATGGCCCATATTGAGTTGTTGAGAAAATATGGTTTTAGTGTTGAAGAGCAATATATGGGAGTTGAAACAGCATTTAAAGCAACTTATAAAAGTGAGAAAAGTGGTCCAACAATATCATACCTAGCCGAATATGATGCACTTCCTGGTATTGGACATGGTTGTGGACATAATATATTGGGAACGACTAGTTCCGGTGCAGCTATAGTACTTAGTAAATTAGTTTATGATATTGGTGGTACTGTTGTTGTATTTGGAACACCTGCAGAAGAAACAAGTGGTGAAAAAGTTACAATGGTTAATAATGGTGCTTTTGATAATATTGATGTTGCATTAATGGCACACCCTGCTGAAAAGCATTATAAAAGTGGGAAATCATTAGCTTTAGAAGCCATAGAGTTTACTTATGAAGGAAAATCAGCACATGCTGCTTCATCTCCTGAAAAAGGTATAAATGCTCTTGATGCAGCTATAAACACATTTAATAATATTAATGCACTTAGGCAACATATACAGTCTGATGCAATGGTTCATGGTGTGATAAAAAAAGGTGGTGTTGCAGCCAATATTGTGCCTGAATTGGCAATGGCAGAGTTTTATGTCCGTTCAAATAGTAAAAAATATCTTCAGGAATTATCGGAAAAAGTTAAAAATTGTGCTCGGGGTGCTTCTTTAGCAGCGGGAACAAATCTTACAATCCGAAATTATGAAGCTTCTTATGATGATCTAATTACCAATGAAACACTATCATCATTATATAGTGAGAATCTTGAATTAATGGGTGTAGAAAATATATACGAACCTGCAGAAAGTTATGGATCATTAGATGCTGGAAATGTAAGTCAGGTATGTCCTACAATTCATCCATACTTTGCAATAACTAAAAAACAGATTGCATCACATACAAAAGAATTTGCTGAAGAAACTCTAACAACCTTTGCTTATGATGAAATGAAAAAAACGATTGGTGCTTTAGCTTTATCAGGTGCGGCAATTATTAGAAATCCAAAGTTGTTAGAGGCCGTTAAAAAAGAATTCAAAGAACATAAAAATACTATATGAACAGTATTTTAAATCATTTTAGCTGTTTGTAATGTATACTCACATCAGTCTGTCAAACCATTAAGTAAATCTTAAAAATGAATGATCCCTCTTACTGCCAAATTCTATAGTATGGGGGATTTTTATATGTTGTATTTAATAAGAATAAACTGTTATCAGAGTTCGTTTTTCACCTTCACTAGATGTCTAATAAATGGGTACAATGCAGTTAAAATAATCAATGCTTTTGCTGATAGTGTTGATTTAATGTTATGAGTTTAAAATATGTCAAGAACATAAACATGGTCAAAAGTTATGTCAAAGAGAAAGGTGACAAAAAATAAATATATTAATTTTAAAAAAAGCGTTTCAAAATATCTTAAACACGATTACAATGATTATAGAATTACTATTTACTAGATAATCATAAGATGATTATTACTTTAGATATAGGGGGATATTATGACAATTAGTATGGTTGCAAAACACGCGAAGTGGCCAGCAAAAGCAGATGCAATTTTTGCAATTGCTGGGAAAGCCCAAGAAGCAATAACAAAGTATGGTAAAGAAAATGTTACGAATTCCACATTAGGTGCATTGATGGATGATGATGGTAAACTAATTGCTTTTGATTCTGTCTTTGGAGTTTTAAAGGATATGCCAAATGAGGAAATCTCAGCTTATGCTCCAATCGCTGGAATGCCGGAGTATTTAGAGGCTGTTGAAGAGACTTTCTTTGCAGGTTATAAGCCAGATGCTCATATTAGAGTAGTAGCAACTCCAGGTGGAACTGGTGCTTTAAAAGTAGCTATGTGGAACTATACGGAGAAAGGTGATGAAATTCTTACTTCAGATTGGTTCTGGTCTCCATATACTACAATCTCGGAAGAAGCTGGAAGAAAAATTTCAACGTTCAAATTATTTACAGAAGAAGGAAACTTTAATATTGTAGACTTTAAAAAACGATTTAAAGAAATTTTAGATAAACAAAATAGATTGATGGCAATCATCAATACGCCTGCTCAAAACCCAACTGGTTACAGTGTATCAGATGAAGAGTGGGATGAAATATTAGCATTTGTAAAGGAAGAAGCAAAAAATCCTGATAAGAAAATCATTTTACTCGTAGATACAGCATACATTGATTTTGCAGGAGAAGCAGATGAAAAAAGAGCATTCTTTACAAAATTCTCAAAGCTTCCTGATAATATTTTTGTAATGGCAGCATTCAGTACATCAAAAGGCTATACCATGTATGGTCTAAGATTAGGTGCACTTATTGGTATGTCATCTAATGAGGCGATTGCAGATGAATTTAGAGTATCAAGTCTTCATTCTGGTAGAGCGAACTGGTCTAATGGTAATAGAGGTGGTATGCTTGTTGTTGCTGAAATATTTAATGATAAAGAGTTATTAGCAAAATATACGAAAGAAAAAAATGAATCAAAAGTAATGTTAAGAAAAAGAGCAGAAGCTTTTGTAGAAGCAGCAGATGAAATTGGTTTAGAGTTATTACCATATAGAGATGGATTCTTTGTTAGTTTACCTTGTGACAAACCATATGAAATAAGTGAAGCATTAACTGAAAAAAATATTTTTATGGTACCACTAGGAAAAGGTATAAGATTTGCAGTTTGTGCTGTTTCAGAAGAAAAATGTAGAAAAGCACCAAAGGTAATCAAAGAAGTTATGGACCGCTTTAAGTAGTGTTTAATAGGAAGTGCAAATTGTGAAGTTGTTATAGAATAGCTTCAGATGTTAAGGTTCCTGAGGCATTAAAACACCGACTGATCAAATTAAAAGAATTACGAAATATTAAAAAATAAAGGTTGATGATATACACTCTCATAGAGTGTATATCATTACCTTTTTTTGATTTGACGGCAACGATACTTTATAGGTTGGCGTTATTTTTGTGATGACTTCCGTAAAAAGATAACCACGATGTTCAAGAGGTGAAATATGGTTTAATAACTAGTTGGCTTTAAAGCTTCAAAAAGTTAACGATAGGTCTTATCTGTGACCTCTATCCTCACATGTGGAGAGGGTTTGTAAGTTAAAACTATTCTGTATCCTTCCGTAAATAAGCATCTATAATAGTAGGAATAATTGCTTCCTTGGATAAACCTTCTAAGAGCTCTGCCTTCTCTTGATAGAATGATGTTATTAGATTAAATGGTATATTCATCGTATATCGGCTTAAATATTTTTCTTTATTATAAGATTCAAGGTAGAACTCCTGTTTTATTTGAAATATGTCGTAATATAAATAATTAAATGGAATTTTTTACTATGCGATATGTGAAGTATGTACTATAATATAGTCGTGTTGTGTTTTTTTATAATTCAAAATATACAAAATGTTCACTGTTTATATACATATCTATATGATACAATTATGTCAGCCGTGAGAAATTTTGGGGAGGGAACTTATGAGAAGTATTAGGGGAAAAATCTTAGTTGCAATTACAGCTTGTGCAATCATATCGGTATTGGTATCTGGTTTGTTGATAACCAATAGAGGTGCCAGTGGTATATATGATGAAGCTAGAGCTAGACTTGAGTATCAATCCAAGGAAATAGGACAGAGGATCCAAGCTTTGCTGACAAACACAGAAGTGACTGTCGACAATACAGCATCAACATTAGAGAATATAGTTGATCTTAAGAAGTATGAGGTTGAGAACTCTTATAGAAGCTTAACTAAAAATAACTTAAAGAGAATTCTTACAGATGTTGTGGAGAGTCTCGAAGGAGCTAATGAAGCTTTCTTTATTTTAGATCCGACTATTGATATTGACGAACATCAACTATCTATAACGAATGACCCAAGTGGTTCTAAATTTAATAAAGTGCCATTGAACATGGCAGATTTTGATGTGGCTGACGAAGCAGCTCCTCCAGCTGATGTTGCTTGGTTCTTTGAAGCAAAACTAGCAGGGAAAGAAGCTATAAGTAACGATACTGAAATTACAGGTATTTGGTCAGAACCATATTTTGATGAGGAGGCTGGGATTGTCCTGATCTCATACATCAAACCGATATACAAGTACTTCACGTTCGTGGGTGTTACTGGTGTGACATTCGATTACAGCGTGATTGAAAACCAAGTCAAACAGGAAAAAGTTTATGATAGCGGATACGCCTATCTTTTAGATGAAAATTATAATTTCCTAGTTCATGACGAATATGATGTTAGCACTAGCCTTTTATCAATTGGTGATGAGATAAAACCATTATATGATGCCATGATAGAAAAGGAAGTAGGCATCCAGGAATATGAACTGGGTGGTGAAGACAGAATTAGTGGTTTCATCAGATTGAGTAATGGTTGGACAGTCGGTATCGCGCCACCTTTGAATGAGATATTTGAGGCAAGAGATGGTATGATTCGGATATTTATCATCGTATTGATAGCAGTTGTCGTTATATCATCATTGATAGCTCTCGTCTTGTCGTCTATGCTGGCAAAACCGCTTAATATGGTGACTAATTCACTTGGTCATGTCAGTGAACTGGATTTACTACAAGATGACAATGTGGATAAATTGAAGAAAGCCAAGGATGAAACCGGTAAGATGGCTAAGCAGTTGGACAATATGAAAATTGCCTTGACAGAGATTGTATTGAGACTTCAAGGTCTATCATCTGAATTATTTGTCAAATCCGAGGATATGACCATAATTGGTAATGATTCAACTAATTCCATCAATAAGGTTTATGCATCAGTCGAAGACCTGTCATTGGGAGCCAATGATCAAGCTGAAGAAGCTCAGAAGAGCAACGAAGAGTTATTGGTCTTGAATTCGAAAATCAATGCGGTCATAAAGAGTGTAGGGCAAGTACTTGAATACTCGAATAGTACCAAAGATCTCAATGAATCTTCTATCAAAGTTGTAGAAACACTTAGAAAGTCGACTATTGAAAATGTAGAAAACACAGATGTCATGGAAAATAATGTGGCAGATTTACTAAGAAAATCAAATCAAATTGACGAGATTGTCAATGTTATTAAAAATATTGCAAGTCAGACGAACCTATTGGCGTTGAACGCTTCTATCGAAGCGGCAAGAGCGGGTGAAGCAGGAAGAGGTTTTGCAGTGGTTGCTGATGAAATCAGAAAACTTGCAGTTCAGACATCTGAATCAACATCAAAGATTGAAGAATTTACAGTTGATATTGAAAACCAGGTTCGAGTTGTTTCAGACAACATCCAGGTTGCTAGAAGTAATGCTGACCAGACTGAAGATGTGACAAAGAATGTGGCAAATTCGATTAATAATACGATTGAAAGTGTCAATGGTATCATTGGTCTAATTGAACAGCTTACTAATGAGTTGAGCGAAGTAAACTCTTCTAAGGATGTTGTGATCAATTCAATTGGTAATATTGCAGCAGTTACAGAAGAATCTTCTGCAGCAGCAGATTCTGTATCATCAATGATGGAAAACCAGATCAGCAATATGGAACAAATCCAACTGATGACAGGAGAGATTGCCAAGGTTGCCGAATTGATGGAAGTGGAGATGCATAAGTTTAAAGTTGATTCAGATCATCAAGAGGAGAAACCCAAAATGACTGATGAAGAGATTTCTGATGAAGACATTTCTGGTGAGGAAATATTCGTTGACATCGAAAATGAACAGATATAGGAAACATCTGAATAAAAAATTATAGACAAGATTAAACCATCATTCGATGGTTTTTTTTGTTTCTATAAAGTGGGTAGTACTGGTGTGTTCACACATGTAGAGTGTTGCTCACTACTAGTTAAGAAAAATTAAAGAAGGTAATAAATTTATAGTTAAATTTAAAGAATATATAAGTAATTATAATAAT
>JABXKX010000006.1 GCA_013619035.1 Peptostreptococcaceae bacterium | reverse complement strand
CCAATATTAAAGTCATCAAAGCTATACCCATTTATCACATAAAAACTTCTAGGATCATTAGCGACTTCTACAACATATAAATCTTCATCCACTAATAAATATTGTTCTGAATAATGTATCGCTACAATCGGAAGCCTTTCAGTGATGATAATATTTAAACCATCCGGAAACACTTTGGTAATAGCACAATCTTTTATTTTTGGATAAGTTTCTAATCTTTCTTTAAGATCATATTGGTTACTTTTGAAATAATGTAAGTTATCATCTACGATAAATTTTTCAATATCGGACTCAGAAATCATAATATTACCCATTATTTCTACGTTCTTGATAATGAACACATCTGACTCATTATAAATATAATACCCTAAGTAACCCAGTAAACCTAACAAAACCAATACGATGAAATTACGAAATAGATGACGTTTCTTTTTCATAACTATCCTTTCATTAATTCACTAACAGCCTCTACTATCTTTCGGGTCGCATCTGGTCTAGCCAATTGCTTTGCATTTGCTGTCATGATTTTTAGGTGTTCCTCTTGGAATAAATGCTGATCTACAATTCTATAGATGGTATTTTCTTCAATATCACTTTCTTTTACCATGATAGATGCCCCATGTTTCTCATATACTTTTGCATTGTGTTCTTGATGATTATGAGCCACATTAGGTGACGGGATTAAAATAGACGGAATCCCTACCATAGCAATTTCTGACAAACTAAGCGCTCCAGCTCGACTCATCATCAAGTCAGCTGCTTTCATATGTTCTGGCATGTTATAGACATATTTTAAAATCATAATATTATCTTCTAAAGTAATACCACGTTCTTCTATGGTCTTCATAAATGTATCATAATAACTTTTACCAGTTACATGCAGGATTTGAACTTCTTTACCATTGTACTTTTCTATTAAATCCAATGCAGAGTCATTGATACATTTTGCACCACCACTACCACCAACTGAAAGAATACACGGTTTTGTAATATTTAGTTTTTTTCTACATTTTTCTTTGTTTAAATTAGCAAAGCCGTCTCTAACAGGATTCCCCGTTACAAGCAAACGTTTCTTCTTTTTAAAAAAGCTTTCACTTTCTTCATAGCTTAACAAAACTTTATTCACAAAAGCACTTAAAATTTTAACCGTCACACCTGGAATGGCGTTTTGTTCATGAACGATGGTTTTCACACCTTTTAGAACACCTTGCATCATAACCGGACCAGAAACATAACCACCGGTTCCAATAATGATATCTGGCTTAAATTGGCGAATAATTTTCCCTGCTTGGAAAAAGCCTTTAAACATAACAACAAAAGTCTTTAATGTATCCAAAGACAGTTTTCTTCTAAATCCTTTTACTGAAATGGCTTTAAAATCATAACCTGCTTTTGGAACAACATCTGCTTCTAATCCTCGGTTTGTTCCTACAAATAAAATAGTTGCATTTTTATATTTTTTCTTTAATTCATCTGCTATTGTAATCGCTGGATAGACATGACCACCTGTACCACCACCGGTAATTAATATTTTCATATGACTCCTATCTATATGCCCTCTGGATGAGAGGTTAAATTTAGAACCAATCCTACGCTTGTTAATAAAATTAAAATGGACGTACCGCCCGAACTCACGAGTGGTAACGTGACACCGGTTACCGGAATCACTTTAATATTAACCAACATATGAATCAATGCTTGAAATCCAATCATAGTCCCGACACCTGTTATAACCAATGATGCATATCTCGACTCTGTAATTAGAGCAGCTCTAAATATCCGCCATAGCATAAAAGCATAACCTGTAACCAGTAAAACACAGCCAAAGAAGCCTGTCGTTTCAGCTACAGTTGCGAATATAAAATCACTTTCAGCTTGAGACATTGCATATTTTGTCTGTACTGCTTTTCCGGCACCTACACCAAATATATTGCCTTCGGCAATGGATAAAAGCGACTGATTGACTTGGGCATTATTGCCTTCAAAGTCGGTATCTTCGGTTAACAGTCCCATCACTCTTTGCATTCTATATGGTTGTGCTGCAATTGCTGCAACAAGAAGCATACTGCCGATTAAGATAACCATCACCAAATGTTTGAATTTAGCACCTGCCACAATTAACATCGTGACTAAAATCAAACTATATATAAAGCTGGTACTTAAATCCGGTTGAATAAAAATGAGAACAACTGACATACCGCCAAAGATTAAGATGTTGATCCAAGATCGTTGATATTCAGTATCATTTTTTTTCATATCTTCCAACACTCTTGCAAAATACAATATCGCTGCCAATTTAGCAAACTCAGCAGTTGCAAAAGAAAAGGTACCAAACATAAGCCATCTATTAGAACCATTAATATTAGGACCGATTGCAAGTGTTAAGATTAACATCACAATAGAACCTAACATAATAAAGGGTGATAGTTTTTTGATATACTTAAATTTGAAGAATATAGCAACAATCATAAAACCTATGGCAATAAACAATTTTTTAAAATCAGATAAAAAACTATTTAACGGATTATTGGATTCATCAAAAATGTTACTATAGAATGTTGCGCTTAAAACCATATAGATACCAAAAAATGTAATGGCAATTGTTATGAGTAACAATGCATAATCAATGGTATTTCTTTTTTTTATAACGTCTTTAGACATGATTTGAAATGTTCACCTCTCACTTCAAAGCTTGGATACATATCCCAACTTGCACAGGCTGGAGATAAAAGTATCGCTTCACCTGCTTTACCTAGTTCAAAAGCCAAAGCAACTGCCTCTTCCATATTTTCTACTAGTGTAATATTGTTATAACCATATTTAATGGCTGTTTCTTTTAAGAGTTGTTTTGTTTCACCTAATAAAATAAGATGTTTGATTTGAGAATCAAAGGTTTGAACAAATTCATCAAATACACTGCCTTTATCCATACCACCAGCAATTAAGACTGTCGGTACTGCCATTGATTTCACCGCTACAATAGACGATTCTGGATTGGTACCTTTAGAATCATTGTAACATATCATATCATGATATTTTCCAACATAGGCCAGTCTATGCGCAACGCCTTTAAAACCTTTCACACCATAACTGATATCTTCTATTGAGATGCCTGCCAAATAACTAATCGCTATTGCTGCCAATACATTTTCAATATTATGAGGTCCTGGAACGTTGATGTCTTCAACGGGCATAATAGGAATACGCTCATTAAAGTCTGCATAAATCATACCATTGTCTACATAGAATCCGCCATCTAATTTCGTTTTGCTAAAGTAGATAACCTTTGACTTAAGATTGTCTATCTTTAACTCTCTAGTAGGCAGATCATCATAGTTTAGAATTAAATAATCCTCTTCCGTTTGATTTTCAGCAATTCTACATTTTGCAGACACATAGTTTTCCATCGTTTTATGTCTGTTTAAGTGATCTGGTGCTAAATTTAATATCGCTGCAATATGGACATTAAAGGTATCTACCATCTCTAATTGAAAACTGCTGACTTCTGTAATCAACTGACTTTTTTCTGTTGTTTGATCAGCAACAGACGCCAAAGGATTTCCAATATTACCAACTGCATAAGCATCTGTACCAGCGGCTTTAAATATCTCATAAGTCAATGTGGTGGTTGTGGTTTTACCATTTGTACCAGTAATCCCATAGAACACCCCTTTAGAAAGCCTATATCCAACTTCTAAGGCACCTAATACTGTCATTTTACCCTGTGCTTCAATGACAAACGGCAAATCAGTAGGCACTCCAGGACTCAGCACCATTATATCGTAATCCAAATGACTGGGTTTGCCACCAAAATCACAAGTTGCTTTGTTTATAATCCCTTCAATACCTTCTACCTCTTCTTGTTTTTTAGAATCATTAAGCGTCACAAAGGCGCCTGCATTTATCAATAACTTAGCAGCAGCTATACCCGATCGGGCCATACCTACTACAAGTACTTTTTTATCTTTAAACATTTGAACTCCTTAGAATCTTGGTATCATACTTAAGATACCGATGACTACACCTACAATCGTTACTATAGAAAAGTTTCTAACAATTTTATTTTCATGCCATCCAATCAACTCAAAGTGATGATGGATAGGCGTCATTTTGAAGACACGTTTTCCAGTCTTTTTAAAGTATAATACTTGAATGGTCACTGAAAGGGTTTCAATAAAATAAATCACGCCTACTATTGGAATCAATAACAAGGTATTTGTAAATATCGATAAAGATACAACTGCGCCCCCTAGTGCTAATGAGCCTATATCTCCCATGAATACTTTGGCTGGATGTCTGTTAAACATCAAGAATCCAAACAAACCACCCATAATTGAAATCGCATAGATGCTGATGCCCATTTCAGAAAGTTTTATACCAACAAACACATAAAACATCATGACTAAAATAGTCACTGAACTCGACAGACCATCAACGCCATCTGTTAGATTCACCGCATTGGTAGTTGCCAATACAATAAACAGCACAACTACCGCTTTAAACCATCCAAGTTCTACAAATGTAGATGTAAAAGGAATCCAAATTTCAGAACTAATTGAGGTTGCATATATTGCTAATGGCAATCCGATTAACAATTGTCCAATCAATTTTTCTCTAGATTTTAATCCTTCGTTATGTTTTTTAATTACTTTTCTGTAGTCATCTATAAAACCAATATAACCATATGCTATAGTTGCTGCAATCATCGCTATAATCTTAAGTTCCATGTGACCTAATAAAAGTAGAGCAATCAAAGAGATCGACAGTGCTGGTATTAAGAAAATAAAGCCACCCATCATCGGCGTGCCAGTCTTCTTCTTATGTGATTCAAGACCTTCTTCTCTTACAACTTGTTTCACAGAAAGTCTTTTAAAGTATTCTATAATAACAGGTCCTAATATCACCGCAACGATGTATACTAAAACGCCTATAATGCCTAAACTAATTGGTGTCAATGTTGCCTCCTTTAAATGCTTCAACAATTCTTGTCATGTTCATTCCAAGTGATCCTTTTATCAAACAAACACTATTTTCGATAATACCCTCTAAATAATCATATAGCGGTTCAATGGTATTAAAATGTTTAGTTTTATTTCCATCAAATCCTAAGGCTATCGCTTTATTGATGATATGTTCGCTTGCAGATCCAAATGTAATAATCATATCTATAGGATGCGCAGATAAATACGCTCCTACTGTTTCATGAGATGGTTTAGAAAACTCACCTAATTCTAAAACATCTCCTAATACTGCAATTTTCTTTTTAGAAAAACTATTTAAAACTTCGATTGCAGAAATCATAGATTCTTGACTGGCATTATAACAGTCACTTATTAAAACACTGTTCTTTTTACCGTCTAAGATTTCTAATCTTTTCTCACTATCAACAAACTCAGATACGCCTAAAATGGCATCTTCTATAGAAACGTCCATAGCAATACCAACTGCAATGGCCAAAAGACTATTGATGATATTATGTTTGCCTAGAACATTTAAAGACACTTGATATTTTGACTCTTTATAACTTAAAGAGTAATCATAGCAACCATCCGGTCTCTGTGTAGTGTTTGCATACTGAAGTTGATTATTCCCCACTTGAATACACTCAAAATGTTGACTTGATACGTCTTTTAAGAAGTCATCTTCTCCATTTAAAATCAATGTATCCTCTTCGTTCAAATAGGATGTAATCTCCATTTTTGCTTGAAAAATATTTTCTCTTGAGCCTAAAATTCCAATATGAGACGTTCCGATATTCGTCACAACCGCTACTGAAGGTCTTGCTATATCAGCCAACACTTCAATTTCTTTAAAGTGATTCATCCCCATCTCTAAAATAGCCACATCATGGTCAGGTGTTAAATCCATTACCGTTAAAGGCAAACCAATGTGATTGTTGAAATTACCTTTGTTCTTATGAACTGAATACTTCTTATTCAGAACATGATAAACAAACTCTTTAGTAGATGTTTTTCCAACACTTCCTGTAATACCAACCGTTTTAACTTGAGTTTTTTTAAGTATATAAACGGTTAGTTTATGAAGAGCAGTTATCGTATTGTCCACTAAGATTAACGGATAATCTTTTAGAGTACTTTGATGACTGTAATAATATGCTTTTTCACAAAAACTTGTAGGTGCACCTTTAGAAAATGCACCTTCAATAAATTTATGTCCATCGTGGATTTCACCCAGAATTGGCATAAAATATGTTTGATTGTTTACCCTTCTGCTATCAATTTCGATTGATGTACAGGTGGTAGTAGAAGGATGCGTACACGATCCTTCTGTAATTTTAAGTAGTTCTTCTAGTGTAATTTTTATCATAATAACCCCTTTTAAATCCAACATTTATTATATCATAGATCTAAGAGGCATAACAGATTTACTCATTAATCTCTATGAGAATTGTAGACCCAATTTCTCTTGAAGATCCTGCTTTAGGATATTGATCCATGATGATACTTTCATCATCATAACTCTTATCTGTCACAACGGTAGTTTCAAAGCCCGTTTCTTCTAACAGTTCATTGGCTTCAAGAATGGTCAGTCCTATCAATTCAGGTACCTCTACATACTCTGCACTTGTTCCAAACACTTTTTCAATCTCTAAATAGTCAAGCGTATCTAATAGAATATTTCTTGTTATAGGACCTGCTACTTTACTGCCATATATTGAATCTGAAGGCTCGTCAATAACTACAAAAACTAGGATCTCAGGATCATCTATCGGTGCAACCGCAACAAATGAAGCAATTGCTTTCTTACTTGAATAAACACCATTGATGGCTTTTTCTGAGGTGCCTGTTTTACCACCAATTCGATAACCTTCTATCTGAACAGAACTTCCTGAACCATTATCAACAACCGATTCCATTATCTGTCTCATCTGAATAGATGTGATTTCAGAAATAACTTGTCTTTTCACAGTTCTAGTGGCTTCATAATCAATCATGCCATCGGGTTCAATAATACGTTTAACTATATGCGGTTCTAATAAATAACCGCCATTAACAACTGCCGATAAAGCTGTTGCTACTTGTATTGGCGTTTGAGACACACCATGACCAAAAGTCATCGTTGCCAATTCAGTTTCATGTATTTTATCTCTATCAAATGTTAAAGGGTAAGCTTCATCATATAAATCTACGTCAGTTCTTTCACTCAATCCAAAGTCAACATAGTAATCATAAAAAACGTCTTTTCCTATCATTTGTCCTAATTTAACAAAAACAGGATTACATGAATTTTCTACCGCTTCTGTTAACGTTTCATTGCCGTGACTTTGAGGATACCACCAACATTTAATATTTCTATCTGCAACTTGAATGTTATTGCCGATGTTAAACTCTGTATCTGGCGTCGCTACACTTTCTTCAAGCGCAATGGCTGCCGTTATCAGTTTAAGTGTTGATCCTAACTCATAAGTACTTTGTACCATGTCATTACGCCATGTACTCATTATTATATCCCACTTATCTTCATAAGAAAGTGCGTCCATTTCGTCTTTTGGAATACCTATGATTTCATTTGAACCTGGATCAAAAGTTGGATACGATGCCATTGCGAGTATTTCACCTGTATTGACATCCATAACAAGCGCATGTGCAGCTTTTGGTCTATGTTCTATATAAGCAGCTTCAAGTGCTTGTTCCACATAATGTTGAATGACTGTATCAATTGTCAACTGAATATTATCACCATTAACTTCAGCAATTTCTAGACGGTCATTGTAAACCAACTCTCTACTTCTTTTATCACTCTGAGTACTCACAGAACCATCGGTACCTATAAGGTTATCATTGAATAATCTTTCTATTCCGTAAGTCCCTTTTATTCTTAACGTTTCATCATCTATTCTAGAACGTCCTAAAATATCAGCTGCTAAACTGCCATTTGGATAGTATCTTTTTCTTAAAGGATCGATCCACAAATAACTATCATAACTTGGATTGATGTTTATACGTTGATCTCTAGAGGCACTCTTTGTAACAATAAGTACCTTATTGCCATTTTGTTTGGCTCTTATTTCTTCTTCACTCATTTCTAAAGCTACAGCCAAATGAGCAATGATCTCGTCAAACTTATCCCTTTCGATTTCTTCTGGTTTTTCTATTGAAACTTGATATTCAGTAATGGAATAAGCAAGTTTTTCACCTTTACTGTCTAAGATCAGGCCTCTTTCATAAGGTATATCTCTTGTGAAACTTTTTTGCTCTTCAACTTGTGCACGTAATCTATCACCATCAACAACGTTGATATAAGCGAGTCTTACGATGACACCAGTAAATCCCAAAATCAAAATAACATAAATAAGCGTAATTTTAGTCCTTAATCCTTTATCCATTACTTTCTCCATTTCAAAAAAATACAAGAGCTATGCTCTTGTATACTAATGATCACTTGATGACAATTCATAGTTTGTATTATAGTATGCATCACGGGCATCTTCCAACGTATAATATCTTGAAGTTCTTATAGTTTGCTCTTCACCGTTTGTTTTTCTGACAAGCCCTAATTTTTCTTTTGCTGCAGTCTCTAAATGATCTATAACTTGTTTGGTTTGAAATTCAAACTGTACATCGTTTATTTGTTGTTCTAATCTTGCAATTTCAACTTTATAAGTATATTCTTCTACTTTTAATTGTGCTAGTTGAGTTTCTCTAATCAACGGTATCAATAAAAGTGCTAATATAACAAAACAATAACCAATACTCATCACAATACTGAGTGCATTACAAAAAAAGTTTGGTCTATTAACTTTCAAAATCTCTGTTTCATCAATATTTCTTGTTTTAGGTGCATCCAAATAAGCCTTTGCTAACGCAACAGTCTCTTGTCTTTCATTATAAGAATTGTCATACATGCGTTTAGCTGCTTCCATGCTGCCTCCTAGATACGCTTAGCCACTCTTAATTTTGCTGATTTTGATCTCGAGTTCATCTCTAGCTCCGTCTGAGATGGTAAAATTGGTTTTCTTGTTACCAATTTCAATTTTGGCTTGTTGTTACAAACACAAACCGGTATTTCTGGTGGACAAATACATCCTGTTGCAAGTGCTTTGAATGTTTGTTTCACCAATCGATCTTCTAATGAATGGAAAGTTATAATTGAAATCCGTCCATTTTTATTTAAAACCGATGTGATATCTTCTATGGTTCTCTTAATAATCTCTAATTCACCATTCACTTCTATTCTAATGGCTTGGAAAATTCTTTTAGCCGGATGGCCTCCTTCTCTCCTCGCATTAGCCGGAATGGCTCTGTATATTAAATCCACTAATTCCAAAGTCGTCTCTAGTGGTTTTTCTTCTCTCTGTTCACAAATAAATAATGCTACTCTTCTTGCCCAATTCTCTTCACCATATTCTTTAAAGATTCTATTGAGTTCATCTTCTGAATAGGTATTCACAATTTTATAAGCATCTAAGTCACTTCTTTGATCCATCCTCATGTCTAGAGGTGCATCAAATCGATATGAGAATCCTCTATCGGCTTCATCTAGTTGATGTGATGAAACACCTAAGTCCATCATCATACCATCTATCTTATCGATGTTTAATCTTTTTAAAACTTCTTTTATATTAGAAAAATTATCTCTTACAGGTACAAATCGATCGCCATAAGCTTTTAATCTTTCCGATGCTGATTTTAATGCATTCTCATCTTGATCAATACCAATTAAGGTACCTGTATCCAATCGTTTTAATATTTCTTCTGAGTGACCTCCGCCACCAAGTGTCCCATCTACATAAATACCATCAGGCTTAATATCTAGTCCATCTACCGTTTCAGTAAGTAAGACACTAACATGTTCAAAGTTCATACAACCTCCTAGATTCCGAGTTCTTCCATCTGTTCTGCAATATCATCATAACTTAAGTTGTCAGGAGCATTATAAGATTCCCATGCATCTCTACTCCAAATTTCAATTCTATCGCCGACACCTATAATGTTTACTTCTTTTTCTATGAGGGCATGTTCTCTTAATGGTTGAGATATATTTATACGTCCTTGTTTATCTAAGGTACAATCTATAGCGCTAGCGTTAAAGAATCTTTTAAATGCTCTCGCATTTGAATTGGATAATGGCAATTGTTTTAGTTTGGCTTGAAAAGCTTCCCACTCTGTCATGGGAAAAATAAACAAACATTGATCCAGTCCTTTTGTGACAAAGAAATTATCACCTAAATCATCTCTGAATTTAGAC
>JABXKX010000577.1 GCA_013619035.1 Peptostreptococcaceae bacterium | reverse complement strand
CGAATGCTGAAATGAAAGCGGTTGGTGATCAGATCCTAGCGATTGATGAAGTAAGCACTATAACATTTGAATCAAAGGAACAGGCCTTAGAAAAAATGAAAGAAGAGTGGGATGAGTATTCGACAGTTCTAATCGGATTAGAAGAACGTAATCCTTTACCCAATTCTTATATCGTGAATATAGACAACTTGGTATATTCAGATAGTATTGTAAGAAAACTCAATCAAATAGAAGGCATTGAAATGGTAAAATATTACCGTGATGTCATTCAAAAAATTGAAAGTATTACAACTTTTATTAGGTCTTTAGGTCTGGGTATTATCGTGATTCTATTGTTTGTTTCAACTTTTGTAATTAGTAATACGATTAAATTGGCTGTAACAGCTAGAAAAACAGAGATTCAAATTATGAAATATGTTGGGGCAACTCACTGGTTTATCAGATGGCCATTTATTCTTGAAGGTACCATTTTAGGACTAATTGGTGCAGGTATATCTGCCAGTTTAATCTATGCGGGTTACAGTCAAACTTACGATTTGTTAACTCAAGATTTTTATGTATTAATTGCAGCATATATTGTACCAGTATCAGGTGTTATGAGTGACTTATTACAAGTGTTCATACCAGTCGGTGCGGGAATTGGCGCTTTAGGAAGTTTATGGGGTGTAAGAAAGTATCTGAACGTATAGGAGGCAGACATGAAGAAAATTTTAATGCTTGTCCTGATGCTTATCTTATCTTTGAATACGGTTTATGCTACCGATGATATAGACAAACAAGAAGAGTTACTAGAAAGTATTCAAGAACAATTAGATGCCTTAGATGGTTCGCATACGGATTTTGTTAATCAAAAGAATGCAGTGGTTAGAAACATTCGTTCACTAGAAGACAGTGTTAGAAATACAGAAAATGAAATTGAAAACTTAAAAGTTCAAATAACCGACAACAACATTCGGATTGGTGAGGCAACTATGGCACTTGAAGCTGCTAAACAAGCACTAGCTGAAACCAATGATTTATTGGATCAAAGAATTCGTATCATGTATATGAATGGTACTGTCGGATATTTTGAAGTGGTATTAGAGTCTAAAAACTTTGAAGATTTATTATCAAGAATTGAAATGTTAAGACGTATTGTTGAATCGGATACAAGTTTGATTGAACAAATGGAAATCGACAAACAATTGGTTGATGATAAAAAATTAGCACTTGAAGAAGAACAAGAGAAATTAATTGCATTGGAAAAAGACATGCAAGACAAACGTACTGAGTTAAAAACACAAATTGCAAATTTAGAAGTGAAACAAAGAGAACTGTTAAACGATATTGCAGCTCTTGAGATACAAATTGATGATACCAATAAAGATGCTGAAGCAGTTAAAAATATTATTGCTGATTTGAAGTTACGTGAAACATATGTTGGTGGTGTCATGACATGGCCTGTACCATCATCGTATAAAATAACATCTGGTTTTGGTATGAGGCGTCATCCGATACTTAATATTAACAAACTTCACACCGGTATTGATATTGGTGGTGGATCAGGATTACAAGTGGTTGCTGCCCAAGAGGGTAAAGTGATATGGGCAGGCTGGTTAAGCAGTTATGGTAAATGTATTATGATTGATCATGGTGGTGGTATTGTCACACTTTATGCTCATAACTCAGTTTTGAGTGTTACTAAAGGTCAAGAAGTCGCTAGAGGACAGAACATTTCTTTAACTGGCAGTACAGGTAATGTAACAGGACCACATCTACACTTTGAAGTGCGTGAAGAGGGTGAGTATGTGGATCCCGAAGAAAAATGGTTAAGCGGAAATTAGGAGAGAAGATGAAGATAAGAAATATAATCATCTCATTTGTCGTAGGTGTATTGGCGACAATGGGTATTGGTATGGTTCTTTTAAGTGCTGAACATGTGGTGTTGGTACCCGTTGTTAAATATGAGCGACTGACTTCAATGGACGAACAGTATAAAAAAGCCGAAAGTATTAAAGAAGAACTTTTAGATAATTTCTATTTGGAAATTACTGAAGAAGATATTGAAACTGGCATGTACCGTGGTATGTTTGAAGCCACAGGCGATAAATATTCTAGATATTTTACTAAAGAAGAATTAAAAGAATACAATGATTCGACAAATGGTAACTATGTGGGTATCGGCGTCCTTAGTGATGTTGCTGATGGTGATATACATGTCACGAGAGTCTTTCCAAACTCGCCAGCAGAAAAAGCAGGTTTACTTGCTGGTGATTACATCATTGAAGTAGATGGTGAGACCATAGAAGAATATGGTTATGAACACTTAATTGATGTGATGTTAGGTGAAGAAGGTACAAAAATTGAAGTGATTGTTAATCGAAATGATGAAATCATTACTTTTAATCTTGAAAGAGGTAAAGTAGAAGTACCATTTGTATCATCTACGGTTATTGACGATATTGGTTACATTTATCTTTATCAGTTTGGAACAGATGTTGCAAAAGAGTTTAATACACATTTAAAAGCTATGCAGCGTGAAGATATAAAAGGATTGATTGTTGACGTTAGAGATAATCCTGGTGGTTTGGTTCATGAAAGCACTGAAATTGCTGATGTATTAATGGGATCAGGTACGATCATTTATACCCTTGATAACAAAGACAACAAAAGAACGTATAAATCAGATGCTTCAAAATTGGATATACCGGTTGTATTTTTGGCTAATGAGAACAGTGCAAGTGCTTCAGAAATTTTATTGGGAGCTGTTCAAGACACTCAAATTGGCCCGGTTGTAGGGGTTGAAACGTTTGGAAAAGGTATTGTTCAAGGCATAACAAATTTAAGAGATGGTTCAGGTTATAAAATAACTTACTCACAATACTTCACACCAAATGATAACATTATTCATGAAGTTGGCGTAACACCAGATTATATTGTTGAATATAAGGGTATTATAAATGGTGAGTCACCAAATTTAGAAGAGGATACTCAACTTATTAAGGGATTAGAAGTATTAAAAGGATTAATACTTTCAAAATAACGAAATGTATGTTATACTATGTATTCGTGGAAATCTTTTAAAGATTTTAAGAAGGAGTTTGTATATGATCATTAGAAAAGCAAGTATTTATGATAGTATCGGTGTAACGAAAGTATATGTAGAAACTTGGAAAACAGCTTATCGTGGTATTATTGATCAGGATTACTTAGAAAACATTAATTATGACAAGCAAAAAAGAAACTTTATGAATATGCTGAACAAAGAAAGCTTGATTTATGTAGCAGAATCCAAGATTGGTGAAATTATTGGATATGCTGTACCTGAAGTAACAAAAGATGACTTCGGCGTAAATCGTGGTGAGATTTCAATGATTTATGTGTTGGATCGTTACCAAGGTGAAGGCATAGGACATAGTTTATTAGAAAAATCAGCACAAACATTAATCAAATCAGAAATAAACAGAATGATTGTCTGGGTATTAAAAGATAATCCAGCATGTGGATTCTGTGAGGCATTAGGTGGAACACCTAAAGAGACACGTTTAGATCAAATTGGTGGCGTGGATTATGTGTCAATCGGTTATGTTTGGGAAGATATAAAAAACGATTTTACATTTAAAGAAAATTAATGTAGGACCTTCTACTCTTGTGGTATAATGCAAGTGTAGGAGGTTTTTTTATGAAGAAAAAAATACCTTACTTAGAATTCTTACCGATACTCGTGATCTGTATGGTTCTATTTAAGATGTTAGATCGTATAGATGAATTGGGATTATTATTATTGTATATACTTAGAATTTTACAACCTGTACTTTGGGCGATAGGTATTGCATTTGTTATCAATCCTATGATGAAGTTTTTTCAAAAGAAATTAAAGATTAGACGCATACTGAGTATAGTTCTTTGTTATATTTTCGTACTGGGAGCCATAGTGACTTTAATTACAATTATTATCCCAATGATTGCTAAGAACGTGATTGATCTGATTGCTAATTTTGAAATCTATCAAAAAGAGTTTATAAGGTATTTCAATGATGTGATAGTGAAATCGGTCTGGTATGAACAACTAGGGTTACAAGAGTATTTAAATATGGATTCATTCTCGAAATATATAGTGGATATCCCAAAGTTGCTTAATGGTATATTGGACAGTTTATTTTCAATTGTAACGTCAGTATTTGGTGGTACCTTTAAAATCGTTGTTGGATTCATCATTGCTGTTTATATGTTATTAGATAAAGAAAAATTCCAAGTGGGATTAAAGAAAATACTTTATAGTTTTATTAAAGAAAAAAATGCAGATATTACGGTGTTATTTTTTAGTGATGTAAATGCTATTTTCTCTAGATATATTATTGGAAAAACAATAGATTCAATCATTATTGGGTTGATGTGTTTTGTGGGTTTAGTTGCTCTACAAACGCCATATGCAGCGTTATTATCTATAATAGTGGGTATTACGAACATGATTCCATACTTTGGTCCGTTTATAGGCATGGTGCCAGCAATTATACTGACTTTATTTGTCAGTCCAATGAAAGCGTTATGGGTTGCTATCTTTATTCTTGCTTTACAGCAGTTTGATGGGTATATACTTGGCCCTAAGATATTAGGCGATTCTGTTGGCTTATCACCATTTTGGATTATACTTGGTATTATTGTTGGTGGTAGTTTAATGGGTGTTCTGGGTATGTTATTAGCAGTGCCTATAGTTGCAGTATTCCAAATGATTTTTACAAGATTTGTTGAAAAAAGACTTTCAAATAAAGATTTAATCATTGAATAATCCTAGGGTTCTAGGATTTTTCTTATTTTAGAAAGACTACAAAAATGGTACAATATAAATACAGTGTTGACGTATTATATGAAAAAGCATATAATAAGAACGAACGTACGTTTGTAAGGCGTGTTTGCATGAACCGTTTACTTTTACAGGGGGTCTTATGAGTAAATTCGAATTGATATCAGATTATAAACCAACTGGTGACCAGCCAGAGGCAATAAAAGTGCTTACTGAAAGTATTAAAAATAATGAACATTATCAGACCTTGCTAGGGGTTACCGGTTCAGGTAAAACTTTTACGATGGCTAATGTTATACAGAATGTTCAGAAGAAAACACTGGTAATTGCCCATAATAAAACTCTCGCAGGGCAGTTGTGTGCAGAGTTCAAGGAATTCTTTCCGAATAATGCGGTTGAATTCTTTGTGAGTTATTATGACTATTACCAACCTGAAGCTTATATTCCTGGTGCGGATGTTTTCATAGAAAAAGATTCATCGATTAATGATGAAATAGATAAGTTGAGACATAGTGCAACACTGTCTCTATTTGATAGAGATGATGTGATTGTTGTTGCATCTGTATCCTGCATTTATGGTTTAGGTGATCCTGTTGATTATAAAAACATGGTCATTTCTTTGCGTCCGGGAATGGAAAAAAGTCGGGAAGAACTAATAGAAAAACTTGTAGAACTTCAATACAATAGAAATGACATATCGTTTGTCCGTGGTACCTTTAGAGTCCGTGGCGATGTGGTTGAGATATTTCCTATTTCAAATGATAAAGTTGCTTATAGAGTAGAATTCTTTGGAGATGAAATTGATAGAATTTCAGAAATACAAGTGGTGACTGGTGAGATCCTGGGTATTAGAGATCATGTGGCTATTTTGCCAGCGTCTCATTATATTTCGCAGAAGGAAAAAATTGAAGCTGCGATAAAACGAATAGAAGATGAAATGATAGAACAGGTCCAGCTGTTTAAAGAACAAGGTAAATTGATTGAAGCGCAACGTATAGAACAACGAACGAACTACGATATAGAAATGTTAAGAGAAGTTGGATTCTGTTCCGGTATAGAAAACTATTCAAGAGCTATTTCGGGTAGAGAACCTGGGGCTAGACCTTATACACTAATGGATTACTTTGGTGATGATTGGATGGTTATTATTGATGAGTCACATGTGAGTTTACCTCAGATTAGAGGCATGTTTGCAGGAGATAAATCGAGAAAACAAACACTTGTAGATTATGGATTTAGATTACCATCTGCTTTAGACAATAGACCACTTAACTTCGGTGAATTTGAATCTCTTGTGAAACAAGCTGTTTTTGTTTCAGCGACACCGGGGCCTTATGAAAAAGAACATAGTCCATTGATAGCAGAACAGATTATAAGACCGACTGGTCTTTTAGATCCGCCGATTGATATTAGACCGGTAGATGGACAAATAGATGATCTATACAGTGAAATCATAAAATGTATTGATAAGAATGAACGTGTTCTGGTGACTACTTTAACGAAAAAGATGTCTGAAGATTTAACCGATTACTTTAAGAACTTAAATCTTAAAGTAAAGTATATGCATTCAGATATAGCAACATTTGAAAGACTTGAAATTATCAAAGAACTTAGAAAAGGTGAATTTGATGTCTTAATTGGTATCAACTTACTAAGAGAAGGTTTAGATTTACCTGAGGTTTCATTGGTTGCTATTTTAGATGCAGATAAAGAAGGTTTCTTAAGATCAGAAACATCTTTGATTCAAACTGTTGGTAGAGCGGCAAGAAACTCTGAAGGTCGAGTGATTATGTATGCCAATAGAATTACAAAATCGATGCAAAAGACTTTAGATGAAACGGATAGAAGACGTATCATACAGTCTGAGTACAACAAGAAACATAATATCATCCCTATGAGTATTCGAAAGACCATCCGTGATGAAATTAAAGCAACTCATATAGCAGAGGATGATGCACTGTATCAAGAAATGACAGAATATGATGCAGATGATTTATATGAGTTAATTGAAAGTTTAAGAGATGAAATGAAACAAGCCGCTGGTGATTTACACTTTGAAAGAGCAGCTGACTTGAGAGATAAAATCAATGAGTATGAAAAATTCTTAAAGAAGAAATAGCGGAGGGAATATGTCAAAAAAATATATTGATATAAAAGGTGCAAAGGAACATAATCTTAAAAACATAGATGTGAAGATTCCTAGAGATCAGTTTATAGTTATTACAGGTCTCAGTGGTTCAGGTAAATCATCACTGGCTTTTGACACCATTTATGCAGAAGGTCAGAGACGTTATGTAGAGAGTTTATCGTCATACGCAAGACAGTTTTTAGGTCAAATGGAAAAACCAGATGTAGAGTACATTGAGGGATTATCACCAGCCATTTCAATTGATCAAAAAACGACCAATAGAAACCCCAGATCAACAGTTGGTACAGTGACCGAAATTTATGATTACTTTAGATTGTTGTTTGCAAGAGTTGGAACACCTCATTGTCCTGTTTGTGGTAAAGTGATATCGCAACAAAGTATTGATGAGATAGTCGACATAGTCCTCGCATTTCCAGAAAGAACAAGAATTCAATTGTTGGCACCACTTGTTGTGGGTAAAAAGGGAACGCATAAACGTGAACTGAGTTTGATCCGTAAAGATGGATTTGTAAGAGTTCGAGTGAATGGTGAAATGCGTGAACTCAGTGAAGAAATTGAACTGGAAAAGAATAAGAAACATACCATTGAAGTGGTTGTGGATAGACTGATTGTTAAGCCTGGTATTGAAAAACGTTTAACAGATTCTGTTGAAACGGTTTTGAAATTATCAGAAGGTGTTTTGATTTGTCACACAGATGATGGTGACGAAATTTTTAATACAAACTTTTCATGTCCAGAACACGGTGCTGGTATTGCTGAAATGGAACCAAGAATGTTTTCATTTAATGCCCCTTATGGCGCATGTCCTGAATGTAAAGGGTTAGGTTATAAATTAGAAATTGATCCGGATTTAGTTGTTGAAGATTCAAATCTAAGCATCAGAGGTGGCGCTATTGCACCGTTTTCTGGTAGTGCAGAAGGTACATACTATATCCAGATGTTTAATAGTATATTGGAACATCATGGACATGGTGTAGATACACCTTATAAAGAGTTATCAAAAACCTGCCAAGAAGAATTGATGTATGGATCAAATGGAAGAATTATTACCTTTAAATTTGCAAGTAAATTTGATGATGATTACAGAACTTATAAAGCACCTTTTGAGGGTGTTATTAATAATCTTCAAAGACGATTTAAAGAAACTAATTCTGATTATATGCGTAATAAAATACAAGAATATATGTCGTTAAATCCATGTCCTAAATGCCGTGGTAGAAGACTTAAAGATGAGTCTTTAGCAGTTACGATTGCAGGCAAAAACATTGATGATGCAACACGTTTTTCTGTAAAAGATGCTTTAGAGTATTTTACAAACTTAGAGTTTGATACAAATGACACCGTGATTGCAGAACAAATCTTAAAAGAAATTATTGAGAGATTACAATTTTTGAGTGATGTTGGTTTGAATTATTTATCATTAAATCGTTCAGCTTCAACATTATCAGGTGGTGAATCTCAACGTATTCGTCTGGCGACTCAAATCGGCTCAAGTCTGGTTGGTGTTTTATATGTCTTAGATGAACCGAGTATTGGTTTACATCAAAAGGACAATGAAAAATTAATAGGTACCTTAAGAAATTTAACGGATATTGGTAATACGGTTATTGTTGTTGAACATGATGAAGAGACCATCAAAAGTGCAGACTTTATCTTAGATATAGGTCCTGGTGCTGGGGAGCATGGTGGTGAATTAATTGCATCTGGTACCATAGATGATATATTAGCTGAAGAAGATTCAATTACAGGACAATATATCTCTGGTAAACGTTCGATTGCGATTCCGAAAAAACGTCGTTCATCAAAAGGTGATAAGATTACAGTATTCGGTGCAACCGAAAACAACTTAAAGAAAATTGATGTTAAGTTCCCACTTGGCATTCTGACATGTGTAACGGGTGTATCTGGTTCTGGAAAGAGTACCCTTGTAAATGAAATTCTATATAAGAGTTTAGCAAACAATCTTTTAAGAAGTAAAAGAAAAGCTGGAAAACATGATCGTGTGGAAGGTTTGGAGCATATTGATAAGGTTATTGATATTGATCAATCTCCTATTGGTAGAACGCCAAGATCAAATCCTGCGACTTATACAGGGATGTTTGATCATATTAGAGATATATTTGCCATGGTACCAGAAGCGAAAGCAAGAGGGTATAAAAAAGGTCGATTTAGTTTTAATGTTAAAGGTGGCCGATGTGAAAGTTGTAATGGCGATGGTATTAACAAAATAGAAATGCATTTTCTACCTGATGTTTATGTTCAATGTGATGTCTGTAAAGGTAAAAGATACAACAGAGAAACTTTAGAAGTGAAATATAAAGGTAAGAATATTTCAGAGGTTCTTGAAATGACGGTTGAAGAAGCGATTGTATTCTTTGAAAACATTCCTAAAATAAAAACAAAACTTGTAACACTTGCTGATGTTGGTTTGAATTATATTCGTTTAGGTCAGCCTTCAACTCAGCTATCGGGTGGTGAAGCTCAACGTATTAAACTTGCAACTGAATTGAGTAAAAGAAGTACTGGTAAAACACTTTATATCTTAGATGAACCAACAACAGGTCTTCATATGGCAGATGTGGAGCATTTAATCAAAGTGTTAGATCGTTTAGTTGAAGCGGGTAATACTGTAATTGTCATTGAACACAACCTGGATATTATCAAGTGTGCAGATCACATTGTTGATTTAGGACCAGATGGTGGTGACCGTGGTGGTAAAATCGTTGTAGAAGGTACACCTGAAAAAGTTGCTAAACATAAAACTTCATATACAGGAGAATTTTTGAAAAAAATGTTATAACACCTAACCTTTGTGGTATGTAGTCAATATATGACTATTTCTGAGAAGGTGATTGTATGAAGATTAATGCCAATTATATCGCTACAAATTTATTGAGTGTTAGTAAGATAAAATCTCAAAAGGATAATCCTAATGAGGATAGCGAAGAAAAATTTAAAGTCAAAGATATTTCACAAATAACCATTAGCACTGCTGATGATAGACGGATTAAACAAGAAATCATCCGTTTAAAGCAATGGGAAAATCATGTGATAGCCCATGAGACTGCTCATATTAATTCGGGTGGTGGTCATATAGGTTCGGCTAGTTATGTCTATACGTATGGACCTGATGGGCGAAAATATGTAGCTGGAGGCGCTGTGAGCATCAAAATCCCTCAGGGGTTTAGTTATAACAATATAGCTAAACTTAAACAGCTTAAGCGAGCTGCAATAGCTTCCACGGATGCCTCACCACAGGACTTGGCTTCTGCTGGAATGATTAGTGCTGTTGAACGTTCTAGGACTCAAAAGTTAAATTTA
>JABXKX010000566.1 GCA_013619035.1 Peptostreptococcaceae bacterium | reverse complement strand
ATTACTTATCAGAAACACTTAGAAACAATGGTTATAAAAGTGTTAAAAGAGGTTGTGACAAAAGTACTTGTGGCGCTTGTACAGTACTTGTGAATGATAAACCTGTACTCTCATGCAGTTTTTTGAGCAGTAGAGCGGAAGGACAACATATCACAACACTTGAAGGTGAACTTAAAGAAGCACTTATACTCGGTCAATATATTATCGACGAAGGTGGGGATCAATGTGGGTATTGTACGCCTTCTTTAGCCCTTACAACCATAGCGATGAAAAGAGAATTAAAAAATCCTACTGAAGAAGAAATTGTTCATTATATTAATGGCAATTTATGCAGATGTAGCGGATATATTTCACAGTTAAAAGGTATTAAGAAATATATGGGGGTCAAGTAATGAAACTAGTTAATAAAGCAATTGCCAAAAGAGATGGTGTTAAATTGGTGACGGGTGCCCCTGTCTATACTGATGATTTGGCACCAAGTGAATCGTTAATTATAAAAATACTTAGAAGCAAACATCACTTTGCTAAAATAATTAATATTGACACTAAAAAAGCTGAAAGTCTTGATGGTGTTGAATGTATTTTAACATATAAAGATGTCCCTAATAAACCAATTACAAGAGCAGGACAAACTTATCCAGAACCATCACCACAGGATTGGAAGATTCTCGATGAGTATGTGCGTTTTAAAGGCGATGAAGTAGCAGTTATTGCAGCGACATCTGAGAAAATTGCCAATAAAGCAATGAAATTAATAAAAGTAGACTATAACGTATTAGAACCGGTTTTAGATTATAAAACAGCAGTACATGAGAAATCATTGGTTCATCCAGAGGAAGAATCTTTTACTCATTATGACATTGGATTTGATCCAGAAAAGAATATTGCTGCAAAATACTATGTAGAAGTTGGAGATTATAAAAAAGGCTTTGAAGAGAGTGATGTTGTTTTGTCTAGAGAATACAACACACAAGCAACTCATCCGGGTATGATGGAACCTCTAACGACTTATACTTATTTAGATCACTTTGGAAGATTGGTGATTGTATCAGCAACTCAAATTCCATTTCATGTGAGAAGACTGGTAGCCAATTCACTTGATATGTCTATGAGTAATGTACGTGTGATAAAACCACGTATAGGTGGAGGCTTTGGCTGTAAACAAACAGCAGCAAGTGAGTTTTTCCCAGCACTTGTTACAATGAAAACCGGTAAACCAGCGAAAGTATTTTACACAAGAGAAGAAGTATTTCTATCTTCAACTAGAAGACATCCCTTCAATATTAAAATATCAGTAGGAGCAACTAAAGATGGCCTGTTAAAAGCTTTTAATGTAGAAGCACTTTCTGATACGGGTGCATATGGTGAACATGCAGCAACAGTAATGGAAGCCTGTGCAGAAAAAATAATGGCCTTTTATAAGACGGATGGTTATAGATTTGATGGTAAAGCAATGTATACCAATCGAGTGGCTTCAGGTGCATTTAGAGGATATGGTAAAACACAAGGTGGTTTTGCTGTAGAATCCATCTTAAATGAACTGGCAAGTGAACTGGGTATGGATCCGACTCTATTAAGAAGTAAAAATATCATTCATAAAGGTGATAATTTAAATCTTGGTACATATCATAAATATGAAGATGATGTCATAAGACAAGATAGTTGTGAGTTAGAATATTGTTTAAATAAAGGCAAAGAAATGATTGACTGGGATACTAACTATCCAAGCAAAAAAATATCAGAAACCAAAGTTAGAGGTGTTGGTATGGCGCTTTCTACTCAAGGATCTGGGGTACTGAATATTGATTCAGGTGGTGCAACGATTAAACTTAATTGTGATGGTTTCTTTACCTTGTTAATCAGTGCAACTGATATGGGGACGGGATGTGATACCATTTTATCTCAGATGGCAGCTGAAATTTTGGAAGTGCCACTCGAACAAGTCAATGTTTATTCGGCAGACACTGATGTGACCCCATATGATGATGGTTCTTATGCGTCTAGTTCGACGTATGTCACAGGTACTGCTGTGAAAAAAGCTTCTGAAAAAGTATTGAGTGTTTTAAAAGAAGAAGTCGCAATATTAACAGAAACAGCTGCTTCAGACGTTAAATACAAAGAGGGTGTATTTAGTTATAAAGATCAAACACTCACACTTAGCGAATTAGGATTTAAGTTAAATAACAAACAAATAAGTGTTACAGAAAGTCATATTTGTTCTAAAGAGGCACCGCCTTATAAAGCGGGATATGCGCTTGTAGACGTAGACCTTGAAACTGGAAAAGTGGATGTCGTGGACTTTGTGGGCGTTATTGATTGTGGAACGGTCATCAATACGAATTTAGCTACAGTACAAGCACAGGGTGGTATGTTACAAGGAATAGGGATGACATTGTTTGAAGATATTACTCATGCTTCAAACGGTGATGAAATGAATAAAAACTTTATGACATACAAGATTCCAAGCAGAAAAGATGCATCAAATATCAGAGTTGAGTTTGCTGATAGTTATGAACCAACAGGACCTTTTGGTGCAAAATCAATTGGTGAAATAGTCATCAACACAGCTGCGCCAGCTATTGCTAGTGCAATATTTAATGCAACAGGCATACAGTTTAGAGAGTTACCAATTACACCTGAAAAAGTGTATAAAGCACTGAAAAATAAGCGGTAATTATCAAGGAGTAAATCAGTTGTATAAAATTTAAGCAGAAATTGTGGAATGTTTTGGTGTAATAGGTTTGTAATAGGAATCAAATTGACTAATCAAAACTGACCTATTATACTATTAATAGTGAGAACATTCTTGTTCTAAAGATTCAAAATGAATCCAACAAAACAGAAAGAGGTAATTTTATGACTTCAGGAGCTTATAACTAGGAAATTGAATATTATTGAGTATGACCGAGTTGACCCATTGGGTGAACTGAGATTTGTTGTACTTAATTCTCAATTGTGTTATAAGCATTAGCTGCGTAATTTATCTTAAGTAATATATTTGATTTAAGATAGAGCTTTGTTAGACAAGCTCTATTTTTGATTCATTATATAACCGGTATTTGCTAAGTTTTTAGCATACCGGTTTTTTTGTGTTTAAAAGAAGTTGATGTCTTGATTTAGTTGGAAGGATTCATCACGTGTGAGAAGGGAGAATAATTTATCAAATACTAACGTTGGATAGTAGTAAACAATCAAATAAATTAATATAGGAGTGAACAATATGAATAATAATAAACATGAAACATATATAAGAAAGTGTCATGAATTAGCTGTTTCTGCTGGTAAAAAGGGCTATGATGCTTTTGGAGCACTAATTGTACACAATGACAGGATACTTGAATCTGCAGAAAATACTGCTGATTACAGCAAAGGTTTATTTGGACATGCAGAATTTAATGTTGTGAGTAAATGTGCAAATAGATATTCTGATGAAGTCTTAAGTAACAGTATTCTCTATACAAGCTGTGCACCTTGTACCAGATGTTTAATGTCAATTCTTTCATTGGGTATCAAAAGTATCGTATACAGTGTTTCGTATGATTCTTTCGGTAAGCTGCTTCGTTTTGATAGTGTTGCTCCAGACTATGTAACAATACTTAAAGAGATGGCTATTGAGCTAACGATGATAGGACCAATTCTAGAAGATGAAGGCATGCATGCCTTTGAGTACTGGGGCGGAACGCATCGACCATTAGAAGAAATGTTATTAGAAGCTGAAAATTTAAGAGAAACTAATTAATTTTGAAAGGGAATAAAATGAATAAGAATAAAATATATTGGTTAGGTGGCTCACCTTGTTGTGGGAAAAGTACAATTTCTGAAATGCTTGTGAATGAGTTTGGATTTAAATATTATAAGTGTGATGACTATCTAGATAGATTTATTGAGATAGGCGTTCAAGAGAAAAATAGGTTGATGACTTCGATCCGTAAAATGACCCAAGATGAAATTTGGCTTAGAAATGTTAATGAACAAGTCATTGAAGAATTTGAATTTTATAGATATGCTTTAACTATGATAAAGAAAGACATTGAAGAGCGGTTTGTTGATGATTATGTAATTGTTGAAGGCGCAGCTTTATTACCAGAATTTATGCATGCAAATGATATAGCTAAGAATCGATATGTTTGTATGACACCTTCTAGAGACTTTCAGTTAGAAAAATACAAAGAGAGAGAATGGGTAGAAGGGTATCTTTCAAGTTGTACAGACTGGAAAAAGGCTTACGAGAATTGGATGCAACGAGATATTGATTATGCAACAATAGTTAGAAAAAAGGCAATAGAATTGGAGTATTCCACTCTAGAAATTGATGGTAAAGTTGGAGTAGAAGATATCTATAAATTGATCAAAAAAGAATTCTGTTTAGATACAGACTATTAATGAAATCATAAATAATACATACAAATTGTGGAAAGAATATTAAATATAATAAAACTTTTCATATTGGATTATGAGATATACAGATAGTATATCTCATAATTTTTTTGTTGCTTCCCTAAATATGCATATATCATTAAAACTGATTTTTCCAAATATTTGATTATATGCTTGTGATATACTATTTATTGTAAAGAAATAAGGGGGGGAACAATGAAATTAGATAAAGTACAGATAAAACAAGAAATAGATAAAGTATCAAATGATTGGAATTTGTCAGGAAATTTTATTCTATTAAAGGATGGAGAAATCCTACATAACAATCACTATGGTTATGCTAATCGAGAACTAGAGATTCCTACAAAAAACGATACGAAATACACCTTGGATTCAAATGAAATGTTTTTTATCAGTCTAGCCGTATTAATAGCAATTGATGAAGGAAAATTAAAATTGAATGATTCTTTAAAAGAATTTTTCCCGAAATTTAAACACAGCGATAAAATTACAGTTGAACATTTACTTCGAAATGAGTCCGGTTTAATTGACTTCTACCATGAAAATTTAATGGTTGAACTTGAAGCTGATGCAAGATATCTAGAGTTATCAGAACATGATCGTGTTCGAAAAGAGAAGCAGGTATTATACGAGAATAGAGAGTTTAAAAAGGTCTATTCTTTAATAGAATCTTGCAATCTAGACTATGAACCGGGTTCTAAAAAGATAGGATCAGAAACCAATGTTGTTTTCTTATGTGAAATTTTGAAAGCTGTAACAAACCAGGAGTCCTTTGATTATCTAAAAGAGAAGGTTTTTAATCCTTTAAATATGTCGACTGTAAGTAGAAATCAATCACAAGAAAGCTTATCATATACAGTTCACAAAAGAACTGAACTTGTAAGTATGCCAATTGATTATGACATAGATGGTTTATTTGATGTGACAGTAAAAGATATGATAAACCTGATGGTTTCTTTGAGCACAAGAAAAATTATTTCAAAGAAGCTTTGGAAGAAAGCTTTGAAATATAACGAAGAAGGCAGAGGAATACTTTTTTCAAATGCTAATGGATTTGATTGTGCTAATACCGAATTTTTAGGTTATGGCTTCTATTGCTACATGAATCATAAAACTGGAGTGGCTTTTGCAAGTCTAGTGAATGAAGGTCAGACATTCAAATTTGTAGACAATTCATGGCGTTATTTTAGAAGGGATTCAAGAGAAACAGTTGCTTCAGTTTTGACTTATCCACTGGATACAAAAATGATTAAGTTAAACAAACAAAATTTCTGGGATGCCATGAACATATCTATTGAAGATGAGCAAAACAGCTTCGTACTTGATGCAAAAGGATCTGTTGCTATGGGATTGATGTATAAGACCAAAAAGACTTTTGTACAGATGGAAGGTAACCTCGTTGTAGGATTACTAGTTTTAAATGTGGACAAAAAGAAAGAGGACTACAGCATCGATATTATCATCATAGATAAGCGTTTCCAAAACAGAGGTTATGGTAAACATATGGTTAAATGGGCAGTAGAATATCTTAAAAAAGAAGGTGCAAAAACTTTGACTATAGGTGTGAGTAGACAAAACATAGGGGCAAAAAAAATATATATGAACGCGGGTTTTGTGCCAAAGTCAGTTTATGATGGTGGCATGGAATTAGTTATGGAGTTCTAATTTAAAGACCTATCTTATGATAGGTTTTTATTTTTCAAATACATTTTTTTCTGATATATTACGGACTGAGAATAAATATAATGGATGACTCAAAACACTGTAAAGTGTTTTTTTGTTTTTCTCTTGCTCGTTACGTTACGTCATGAGTTATACTTAGTTTGAGGAGGTGTATTATGATAGAACGAATTACAGTGGGTCAACTTGCAAACCAAGCACATGTAACAGTAAGAACATTACAGTATTATGATAAGATAGGTCTTCTAAAACCATCAAGTATGAGTGACGGTGGAAGACGGTTATATGGTGCCAATGACATTACGATTTTACATCAGATCATAACACTTAAATCCTTAGGATTAACACTAGATGAAATAAAAAAACGGTTGGTACCAATCAACTCAAATGATGATATAAAAAGAATGCTTACAAAACAGTCAAATCTTATAAAAGAACAAATTTCAAAAGCCAATAAAATCTTAGAGTCAATTGAGATGATTACAACCGAGATCAATGAACATGACACAGTAGATTGGTCCAAGTACTCTAATATGGTAAAACTCATACAAGAAAACAATGAAAGTTACTGGGTGATGAATTATTTAGAAGATGATATGTTAGAAAATATCACTCAAATACATGAACAATATAGTGAAGAAGAATTACCTTCTGATTGGTTAGTTAACTGTATGAAAAAAGCTGCGGCGTTATTAAAATCTGGATTTACATCTGAAAGTGAAGAAGCACAAGCACTCGCTAAGGAGATGTGGACAATGGTTGAGAAGTATTCTGATGGACAACCTGAAATGGTTCAAAAGTTATATGAGTTCTACAGCGGTTCAGAACATTGGCCTAAACAATATTCAGATATGCAAAAAGCGACTCATACATTTTTAGAAAAATCCATTGAGCATTATATCGGAATTCATATGATGAAGCTATTTAGCCAAGAGAAGGTAGGAGAGTAGTATGAGAATATTTCTTTTAGGTGCAACAGGTCAAACCGGTTCAATACTTCTGAAAGATGCTCTAATGAGAGGTCATAATGTTACTGTATATGTTAGAAATCCTGAAAAAGTTTTTCTTGTAAACAAAGGTTTAAATATCATTAAAGGTGATCTGTTCTCAGTTGAAGACATGGCATCAGTAATGGCAGATCATGATGTGGTTATCTCATGTTTACGTGGTAATGACAATGACAAAACAACGGTTATTACAGAGTTGACAAAAACAATTGTAAGCAGCATGAAAATGAATCATATCAAAAGAATTGTCAGTATATCATCAGCTGGAATTCATGATGAATTTTCGTTTATAACAAATGTGATTGCTAAATTATTTTACAAACATCTTATTAATGATCATAAATTAGCAGCTTAAATAATTATGTCGAGTGATTTAGAGTATACACTTGCACGACCATTATCATTGACAGAGGGTGAGTTAACAAAACACTATAGGATAACATCAAAAGGAGTACCAAAAGGTGGGAAAGAGATTTCAAGACAAGACCTTGCACACTTTCTACTGAATGTTACAGAAAATAATGACCATATAAATGAAACCATAGGTTTAGCCTATTAGAAGAGGAGCTACTATGTTTACAATCGTCCAATTTAGTCCTACTGGCAACACAGCTCATGTTGCAAAGTTATTAAGTGATCAATTAGATACTAACAATTTATACGCCCTAGAACATACAATTCCAAGTGAGTTACCTAATACAGAGCATTTAATAATTTTATTCGCTATTCATGCCTTTAACGCCCCTCGAACCGTAAAGAGATTTGTTAAAATGATGCCTTCTAATAAATTCAAAAAAGTTAGTTTGATTGCTGTTGGGTGTAATACCAGTTGGGTTAATAACGCCGCATCAAAAGAAATCAGAAAAATCCTAGCGAGTAAATCCTATAATATTGTTGTAGATGACATCATTGCGATGCCACTGACGTTTATTATGAGTTTCCCTGAGGATGTAATAAAAGATCAAATTGATTCGGCTCATAAAGTGATTGAAAAATTATCATCAGATATTATAAACTCTGTTGTTTCTAAGAAACAAATATCATTGAAGTCGCATGTTATCCATGGCATTGGAAGAGTAGAACCTTTTGCTTCAAGATTCTTTGGACTTGAACTCCATGCTAAAAAGAGTTGTATAAAGTGTGGTTTATGTGTCAAAGAATGTCCAGAGCAAAACATACAAATGAAAGACAATGGTAAACTTAAGTTTGGATTCAAATGTATGATGTGTATGAGATGTTTATACAACTGTCCAACAAAATCTATTACACCAAGAATCTCTAAATTCATCCCTATTAAGAAGGGTTATTCTCTAAATGATTATTTATCAGGAGAAGAAAAGGAAGAATAATGTCTATAAAAATGTGTATCCAAATTCACGTCACTTTATGTCTTTAGGCAGAAAAGGTCATCAATTGGTTATGAATGCTCAATCCATGTTTAATAAGAGACCGGAATCCTCTAAAGTCTTGCCAGATGCTTATGCAGTCTGTAATACTTCAGCAATTGATTCGGATTATGATTTGAAGTTAATTGAAGGACTGTATCCGGATGGCTTAGGTGGTAATTTTTATCTGTGTCAGTGTCTTGGTGTTCATGGAGCATTTTTGGTGGGTGATACCAATATTGTAAAGATTAATTTTGATAATAGTAAAGCTCACTTGACGAATAGGTTGATGAGGAATCCTGCTGCTCTTTCAAGACTAATACTTGATAAAACAAGACATCGCTTTGACTATTTTGGTCTAATGTTTTTATCACCAGGACTAGGCATGTTTTCATATACTGAAGGTTATGCATTATAGATCCGGTGAGTCGGTCTTAAGATCATGAGAAGCCGCCACTTGAAAAGTATGATTGGAAAGATGACTGTAGACTAGAGGCTGCAATTGCAACTACTAAACTTCCGATGATGCCAGAGTGTGATTTTGTTATACTAAATGCAATCGATCCTTTTAAGAAACTATTTGCATCAAAATCAATTCTGCATGAACTTTCACCAGGTGGCAGTAAGTATAGTGACGCTGATAAACCATCTAATGGTAATGAAAGAGCTCTGAATACTTTTGTGATAAAAGTAGAACATCTTGATGAGAATTCTTGTAGAGTACTCAGTATAAACTATGCAGATATGGCAGGAAAAACTTCTGGGTCTATGAATAATTTTTAAAATACAAAAATATTCTTTAAGTTGTTATACAAAAGAATCAGTAAAGCAATGAACGAAAAGTGATGGATATGAAGGTTTTAAATAAGTATGATCTCATTTATTCAAATGAGATCATGATAATAGATTTTAGTATAATTAAATCAAATATAGGTGCCTCATAAAATGAGGCGCCTTAAGTATGTTTCTAAATATACTTTTTAACTACTTTTCCATTTGAAAACTCAACATGATAAACAATTTCACCTTTGGAATCATATCTGATCCATTCGCCATTTTTAATATCATCTTTAAAATGCCCGATTTGCATCAAAGCACCACCTTTTTTATTAAAAATCCATTTCCCATTCATTTTCTCATTAATAATTCTACCCTGGGCTTTTATAGTGCCGTCTTCAAAGTAATTTATGAGGAGATCATCTTTCACAATTGATTTAATTTGACCATTTTTATATTTTTGACCAACTAAATGGGTTACCTTTTTATTTTGACTATCATTAGATTGTTTATTTTGTTTGTCTTTTTTAGTCGGTTTTGATTTGAGGGTTTTAACATATTCATGACTAAGTTTCATATAGAAAGTCATGGTTTCCGTATCCATCAGTACATTTTCCGGTATTTCGACATATTCTTTTATCATTGAACCATAATTCTCAAAAGGAACGGTCTGATATTTTTTTATAAAATCTTCTCGGTCTTCAGTACTTAATCGAATGCCCAAAGTACCATCTTTTCTCATCATGGAATACATATTACCATTCATGGAAGTGTAGGGCAGATTGGTACCTTTGCGCTCCATACCTGGAATTTTAGAAACGATTAAATCATATTGTGATAACAATTTTTCCGGTAGTGTAGATTTTTTTGCCATTTTATTCATCCTTTCTTTTTATAAGTTAATTATATCATATCGAATATTATATCTGTTTACTAAAAAATATTACAAACTAAAACGAGTGTGATATAAGTTGGTTGGATATTATTCCGATAACGGTATGATATGTTGC
>JABXKX010000119.1 GCA_013619035.1 Peptostreptococcaceae bacterium | reverse complement strand
ATCTATACAAATCGTAGAAGAAGATGAAAGAAAGATTATAACAAAAGATAAACTAAAATAATTGGATTATAAGATAAATCGAGACAAAAAACAGTACTCAAAAATATCCAAATGGAATTATGTATTTATTGGATTTGTATTGATTTTATATATTGGATTTACAGTTTTAATATACACATAACTCAGGCTTGCCTGGGTTATTTTTTTACATTGAGTTAACACAACCTAAACGAACTTAACAAAGCAAACTGTTATAATTTGTTTGTAATCAACATGATGTCGTTAGGGCAGAAATGTACAAATGAAATATGATGGAGGAATTTTAAAGTGAAGAAATTTTTAGTATTATTAGTTGTTACAGTATTTGTAATCGGATTAGTCGGTTGCAGTGGTAATAATGAAGCGCCAGATACAACAAACAAATCTACAAGTAATCAAGAAGCGAGTGGTTCAGATAAGAAAGATATAACAATAAGTGTTGTTGGTTCTACATCTGTTACACCAGCAATCGAAATGATTGCAAAAGCATATGAAGTTAAAAATCCAAATGTAAAAGTGGACATTCAAGGCATTGGATCAACTGCTGGTGTTAATGCAGCAAATGATGGCACAGCAGATATTGGTATGGCTTCAAGAAATATAAAAGAATCTGAAGGCGATTATGGATTAACAGAATATACTCTGGCATTTGATGGTATAGCAGTTGTAACACATCCTTTTAATCCAATTAAAGAATTAGATAAAGAAACAGTTACAAAAATCTTTGCAGGTGACATTACAAACTGGTCTGAAGTCGGCGGAGAAGATGCGACTATAATTGTTATCTCTAGAGAAGAAGGATCGGGTACTAGAGGCGCATTTGATGACATCATGGATTTAGAAGCAAAAAATGATGCCGGTGATAAATACTCACTAATTGTAGATGATGCAATTATTGCTGATGGAAACGGTGCAGTAAAAGCAAATGTAGCGTCTAAAGAATTAGGCATTGGATATATATCTTTATCATATATAGACGAGTCTGTTCAGCCTTTAAAGGTTGATGGTATTGATCCAACTGTAGAGAATATTGTAAACGGTTCTTATGAAGTTTCAAGACCATTCTTACTACTTACAAAAGGTACAGTAAGTCCTGATGTTCAAGCATTCTTAGACTTCGCTCTTGGTGCAGAAGGTCAAGAAATGGTCAAATCAAAATGGGTTCCAGCTAAGTAACATATAACTAACGAAGAAGGTTCGTCTTTACAGGCGAATTTTCTTTTTTTTTTGTATACGAATGAATTTTCGTTTGAAACAATTTATAACTCAATTATAACAATTTTGAAGTGGAAGGTAGCGTATAAATAGGTTCAGACTCGACTTAACATGAACTTTACGTGGTGTTAATAATGAAACAACAAAACGGCGTTATAATAAGTTGTAAATGAGCAGGAGGGGAAAAAATGGAAAATATTTTGGTTCAAGAGAAAATAAAACTGATAAAAAGAAAGATAAAAATTAATCGTTTGGTGGTCGAGAAAATTGTAAAAAACATATTTTTAATAGCAGCAATTACATCAGTCGCTTTTATGCTATTAATAGCAGGATTTACGCTTTTAAAAGGATTACCTGCTATCAAAGAGATTGGGCTTTTGAAATTTGTTTTTGGTATGAAGTGGAAACCAGGGGCAAGAATATTTGGTATATTTCCAATGATTGTTGCCTCTTTATATGCAACGGTAGGAGCGATTGTAGTTGGTGTTCCAATTGGACTACTAACGGCAATATTTATTGCTGAAGTAGCACCCAAATGGATCAGAAATATTTTGGAACCAATGGTTGATTTATTGGCAGCAATTCCTTCGGTCGTTTATGGATTCTTTGGTTTAATTGTCATTTTACCCATTATAGATCATCAATTTAGAAATGGTGGTAACAGTTTGTTGGCAGTCATATTAATTCTTGGTGTGATGATATTACCAACCATTATTAATATATCGGCTTATGCTATAAAAACTGTTCCAAAGGAATTTAAGGAAGGTTCATTGGCGCTTGGTGCAACAAAGATGCAAACCATATTTAAAGTCATATTACCTGCAGCAAAATCCGGTATATTAGCTGGTGTGATCTTAGGTATTGGTAGAGCAGTCGGTGAGACGATGGCAGTCTTATTGGTCGCTGGTAATGCTGCCATTATGCCAACTGGTTTGATGAGTAGAGTACGAACATTAACCGCGAATATAGCTGTTGAAATGTCTTATGCAACAGGACTTCATCAAGAAGCATTATTTGCTACTGGTGTTGTATTATTTGGATTTATTATTATTTTAAATATTGCACTTAGAGCAGTTACTTCTAAGGAGGCATATTAATGAGAACGTTTAAAGATGGCTTGGCTACGGGATTTATTTGGATAGCTGGTGCTATCACAGGGTTGATTTTATTATGGATAGTTTTTTATGTTGTTATCAATGGCATTAGTGAATTAAATGTTGAGTTTTTATTTGGAAGTGGTGATGAAAAAGGTCTTATACCCATGATCATATCAACGGTCTATATCATCTTATTGTCACTTATGATTGCTGCTCCTCTAGGAATTTTAAGTGCCATATATCTTGTAGAGTATGCCAAAGCTGGTAGATTGGTTAGAATAATAAGATTTTCAATAGAGTGTTTGGCATCTGTTCCTTCTATCTTATATGGTTTGTTTGGATTGATTTTCTTTGTGACGATCTGTCAATTGGGTTTCTCATTATTATCTGGAGCGTTTACGGTTAGTATTATGATTTTACCTACTATTATAAGAACCGTAGAGGAAGCGTTAAAAACAGTGCCACAGTCTTATCGAGAGGGTAGTCTTGGATTAGGCGCCACTAAAATAAGAACAATAATGAAAGTTATTATTCCCAGTTCGATTTCTGGAATAGTCACATCACTTATTTTATCGGTTGGTAGAATCATTGGAGAAACAGCTGCCATTTTATTAACAGCAGGTATGGTAGCGAGAACACCAACTTCTGTGATGGATTCTGGACGTACATTATCTGTACATTTATATTATTTAGCAAAAGAAGGCATCTCATTTGAAAAAGCATTTGCAACTGCCACTGTATTACTAGCAGTTGTTTTGGTACTTAATTTATCCGCTAAATCATTTGCTAGATGGATTGAAAGAAAGAATGGATTAGTTTAAGAAACACTTTGTGTAGGAGGAAGCATGAACGATATTAAAATAAAAGTTCAAAATTTAGATTTATACTATGGTCCGTTTCAAGCCTTAAAAGACATAAATCTGGATATTGAATCTAATAAAATAACAGCATTAATTGGCCCTTCGGGTTGTGGGAAATCAACATTTTTAAAAACGATCAATAGAATGAATGACTTAATTGAAACTTGTAAGTATACGGGTGATATTACTTTGGATAGAAAGAATATTCAAAAGGAATATGATGTGATTGATTTGAGAAAGAAAATCGGGATGGTATTTCAAAAACCCAATCCATTTCCGATGAGTATTTATGATAATGTAGCATATGGTCCAAGAGCACATGGTATCAAGAAAAAAGACAAGTTAGATGAATTAGTAGAAAAAAGTTTGAAATCAGCAGCTTTATGGGATGAAGTTAAGGACCGACTTAAAAAAAGTGCCTTAGGATTATCAGGTGGACAACAACAAAGGCTTTGTATAGCAAGAGCTATAGCAGTTGAACCTGAAGTTTTGTTAATGGATGAACCGACATCGGCACTTGATCCTATTGCAACACTTAAAATAGAAGAACTAATCATGACTTTAAAAAAAGACTATTCAATTGTAATAGTAACCCATTCTATGCAACAAGCGGGTCGTGTTTCTGATAATACAGCATTTTTCTTGATGGGCGAACTCATCGAATGCGGTGCAACAATGGATATATTCAAAAATCCAACACATCAAAAAACAGAAGATTATATTACTGGAAGATTTGGTTAGGAGCTAATTATGAGAACTGTATTTGAGCAAGAACTGAGAGATGTTACCACTGAAGTCATTAAAATGGCTAAGACAGTGGATGTGATGTTAAACGATAGCATTAAAGCGTTACAAGAAAAAGATTTAATAAGCGCGAAAGAAATTATTAACAGAGATGATGTAATAGATAAAATGGAATTAGATATTGAAGATCAGTGTATCAATATTATTGCAAAACAAAGTCCTGTAGCTAGAGATTTAAGACGAATCAATACAATTCTTAGAATGATCAATGATCTAGAACGTATTGCAGATCATTGTGTTAACATTTCTAAAGTTGTAATTGCAAATCATGGTCGTGATTTTGTAAAACCTCTAATTGATTTACCTAGAATGCAAGTGATCTGTTCTGAGATGATTGATGATGCAATTGCCTCCTTTATAGATGAAGATGTTAAAAAAGCGCGAAGTATTGTAAAAAGAGATGATGAAGTGGATGCCATTTATGAGAGAATTTATGTAGAATTACTTGGTATGTTAACAGAAGATTCTGGTCTAAAAGACCAAGTGGTGATGTTGTTATTAATTGGTCGATATTTAGAACGTATTGCAGATCATACAACAAATGTAGCAGAAAGAACCATTTATATGATGACAGGACAGTTTACTTAAAAGAAACACCTAAATCAGATTTGATTTAGGTGTTTTTATTATGCGTAATTGAAGAAATAGTCTAAGGCGTCCAAACTAATGACAGAACGAAGTAGTTGAATGGATTGCACATTTGTATTCTCGAGTCCTGCCACACCATGTTGTAGAATTGATGCACCGAAGGATCTTTCAATTGCACCATTGTAAGTAAATAGAACACAGTGTTCCGCGGCGAATCCACTGACAACTAAAAACTGGACATCCAGCGATTTGAGGAGTTCTTCAAGATCAGTCTGCCAAAAAGCGTTGGAATGAAATTTTTGTATGAAATGATCATTATCTTTTAGAATCAAATCACTGATATTTTCAAATCCTTTTGATCCTGGACCTTCGCCAGCTTCTTCATCTTGTATCACAATAACTGGTTTGCCAGCCTCTCTAAATAACTCACTGGCTACATTAATATATTCTAGTGCATTCGTTAATGAATCTCTTAAAGGTTTTTGGTCATAGAAATCTTGTTGCATATCAATAATAAGTAATGCGATGTTCATAGGTTTTCCTTTCCAAATAGGGTTACATCCGTTGATTTAATTTTATTCATCATAAAAATCCCCTCCTTTAAAGTACTACATATTAATAGTACCTCATAAAAAGAGGGGATTGCTATGATATTTTGATTTAAATTAAAGTATCATAAAGTATTTTGATACAGAGATGACATTTAGGTCTTGGAGTTTGTGAATGATATCAAATAATTTGGTTTCTGAAATGTCCGTGATGGTAAAAGCCAAATCATGAGAATCTGCAAAGTCTTTGATCTCTATATTACCATGATTAAAGAATTTGAGGACTTTTTCTAAATTGATAGGTTGATTTAAACTGTACAATCTAACCAACCAGTCGTGTTGTCCTTGTGCATAGTGACAGATCTTAACATGTTTGAGGTTAGGTGTAATCACTTTCTTATCATTTAAAAGAATGTCTAGGAGATCACCATAGATAGCACTTGCCGTTGGTTCTTTACCTGCACCTTTACCTGAAAAATGCATTTCGCCTATATCCTCTAGATCCATAGCAACGGTATTGTATTCATTGTCTATTAAGCCAAACATAGAATTTGATCTCACATATACTGGTTTTACAAATGCGTGTAGGCAATGATCATAATTGATTGCTTTTGACACTAATTTGATTTTGTAACCGAGTTGTTTTGCAATGACCATATCCTTTTCATCTAAGTTGGTAATACCATCGATGAGAATATCTTTGACTTTTAAAACCTTGTTCATAGATAAATGTGTTAAAATTGCTAGTTTTCTTGCTGCATCAAACCCTAAAACATCAGAAGATGGATCTGATTCAGCAAATCCAGCATCTTGTGCATCTTTTAATGCGCTATCATATGAAAGATTTTCATTATACATTTTAGTAAGGATATAATTCGTTGTACCATTTAATATACCAGTGACACTTTTAACTGGATGAGCAGCTAAACTTTCTTTTATTGTTCTTAGTACAGGAATGCTCCCACCAACACTGGCTTCGTAATTAAGTGTCACATGGTATTTGTTGGCTAGTGCAATCAACTCATCACCATGTTCTGCGATCAAATCCTTGTTGGCAGTGATCACATGTTTTCTAGCTTGTAAAGCACTTTTAATATAGTCATATGCGGGATGAATGCCACCCATTACTTCAATGACAATATCGCAATTGGAATTAAGCACATCCTCATAAGAGTCTGTAAATAATTTGAAGTGTTTATTACTTTGATGTTTTCTAATATTTCTGACAAGAACGTGAGAAATATTGATGAATTCATCGTAAGTTTGTAAAGTGTTTTTGCTGTTTTTTTCTATAATTTCTAAAACGCCAGAACCGACTGTTCCGTAACCTAATAATGCAACTGATGTCATAATGCCTCCTATTCGACTCCTATAAGTTTGAGCTTTGATACCCCTGGAACTGATTTTAATGTAGTCAGTAATTGCTCTAACGGAGTACTGAGTTTACTGACATCAAATGTGATGCTTACATTTGCTGAATTATTAACCGGCGCATCTTGACTGATGGTGAGTACATTGCCATTTGATGCTGCGATATGTCTCAATAGAGAGGATAATGTCCCTGATTTATGTGATAATAAAAGATTTACAGTGGCTTTTCTCTCTACATTGCTTTCAATTAGTGGAAATACCTTGTCGTGGTATTTATAATATGTACTTCTAGAAATACCAACAAGCGCTACGACTTTTGAAACGCCAAGGGTTTCGTCAGATTTCATCATTTCTTTTGCTTCAATGACTTTTTCAAAGACATCTGGTAAAACAGATTTATCAACTAAGATATATTTATTATTCATATGGCCTCCTTGTGCGCGTGTGACGGACAACTGTATTCGGTTTTTCAATGTATTTTGAGTAGTATAACATATGTAAAAACAACAAACAAGAGATATCTGAATTAATTGTAGATACTACAAGATATAGGTATAGAACGTACGTTCTATACACCCGGTTGATTTTTGTTTCGTTATCCTGTAAAATAAGAGTAGCGTTTAAGACGCAATTTTAAAGTAAGAGGTGTTTGAATGGTACAGAAAAAGAAAAATTCTTATGATAACAATAGTATTTCTGCATTAAAAGGTGCAGATCGAGTAAGAAAAAGACCAGCAGTTATATTTGGTTCAGATGGTTTAGAAGGCTGTCAGCATTCATTCTTTGAGATTCTTTCGAACTCAATAGATGAAGCCAGAGAGGGACATGGAAATTTAATCGAAGTAACTCGTCATGATGATTGGTCGATTACGGTTCAAGATCATGGTAGAGGTATTCCTCTAGATTACAATGAGAAAGAGAAAAAATTTAACTGGAAGTTAGTTTATTGTGAACTGTACGCTGGTGGTAAATATAATAACAACGATGGTGAAAACTACGAGTACAGTTTAGGTCTTAATGGACTAGGCGCTTGTGCAACTCAATATAGTTCTGAATTTATGAATGTTGTTGTTTATAAAGATAATACCAAATTTGAAGTGAACTTTAAAAAAGGAAAAAATGTCGGTGGTTTACAGAAGGAACCTTGTGAACATGCTGCGGGTACAATTCAAACTTGGAAGCCCGATTTAGATGTTTTTACTGAGATCGATATTCCGTTGGAATTTTATCAGAATAGACTTAAAAAACAATCCATTGTAAATCCAGGTGTCATCTTTAAATTACATGATGAGTTTTCTGGAGAATCTTTTGAATATTGTTATGAGAATGGTATTGTTGACTATATTATAGAAGTTAATGACGAAAAGAACTTTACCGATGTCATGTTTTATACAGACGAAGGCCGAGGTAGAGATAGAGAAGATAAACCTGAATATAAGGTTAAAGTGGATATGGCTTTCTCTTTTAACAATGAAGTGAATTTAACAGAGTTTTATCATAACTCTAGTTTCCTTGAACATGGTGGTTCACCTGAAAAAGCAGTTAAAAATGCTTTTATTTATGAAATTGATAAGTTTATCAAAAAAGTTGGTAAATACACAAAGGGCGAAAAGAAGATTTCATTCCAAGATGTACAGGATAGTTTGGTTATTGTTATCAATTCATTTTCAACGATGACGAGTTATGAAAATCAAACAAAAAAAGCGATTAATAATAAATTTATTCAAGAATTCATTACTGATTTAATTAAGGCTAAACTAGAAATCTATTTTATAGAAAACAAAGTAGAAGCTGATAAAATTATAGATCAAATATTGATCAATAAACGTAGTCGTGAAAAAGCTGAAAAAACAAGACTTAATTTAAAGAAAAAACTAAGTGGCAAGATTGATATGAACAATCGTGTAGCTAAGTTTGTTGATTGTAGAACAAAAGTTATTGGCGAACGAGAACTTTATATCGTGGAGGGTGATTCGGCTCTTGGTGCCTGTAAGTTAGCAAGAGATGCAAGTTTCCAAGCGTTGATGCCGGTAAGAGGAAAAATACTGAATTGCTTAAAAGCTGATTATGATAGAATCTTTAAAAGTGAAATCATCATTGATCTATTAAAGGTAATGGGCTGTGGTGTGGAAATAAAATCTAAACATAATAAAGATTTGAATACTTTTGATTTAGATAATTTAAATTATGGCAAAATTATCATTTGTACCGATGCAGATGTGGATGGTTTCCAGATTAGAACCTTAATTATGACTATGTTATTTAGATTGGTACCTAGTTTGTTTAATGAAAACAAAGTTTTTATTGCAGAAACACCATTATATGAAATTACCAATAAAGGCAAAACACATTTTGCTTATAGTGACAAAGAAAAGAATGAGATTGCAGAAACCCTTGAAGGTAATATTAATATTCAAAGATCCAAAGGTCTTGGTGAGAATGATCCCGAGATGATGTGGCAAACGACTATGAATCCTGAATCAAGACAATTGGTTGGATTTACCGAAGAAGACGATTATTTAACCGCTACTATGTTTGAAACATTATTAGGAGATGATATTCAAAGTCGTAAACAATTTATTGAAGATAAAGGTTCGAAATATATTGATCTATTAGATTTGAATTAGGAGTAGAGAATGCCAGGGATTATTGAAAGTAAAATATCAGATACTCTTGAAAGTAATTACATGCCGTATACGATGAGTGTAATTGTTTCAAGAGCTATACCAGAAATTGATGGCTTCAAACCATCACATAGAAAACTTCTTTATACCATGTATAAAATGAAGTTAATTACAAAACAACGTACAAAATCAGCAAATGTTGTTGGTCAAACCATGAAATTGAACCCTCATGGTGACCAAGCTATTTATGCTACGATGGTTAGATTAACAAAAGGTCATGAAGCGTTATTGCATCCATTTGTAGACTCTAAAGGAAACTTTGGTAAAATCACATCAAGAGATATGAAATTTGCAGCTTCTAGATATACAGAAGTAAAATTATCACCTCTTTGTGAAGAGGTTTTTAAAGATATAGACAAAGATGCTGTCCTATTTATGGATAATTATGATGGTCAAATGAAAGAACCAAGATTATTGCCAGTGGCATTTCCAAACATACTTGTGAATCCCAATAAAGGTATCGCAGTAGGTATGGCGAGTAATATTTGTAGTTTTAATTTATCTGAAATGTGTGATGCAACAATTGCTTATATGTCGGATGAACAAATAGATCTTCATGATTATATCAAAGGACCAGATTTCCCAACTGGTGGAGACTTGGTATATGACAGAAACGTTATGGATAAGATCTATAATACTGGAACTGGATCCTTTAAGGTTCGTAGTCAGTATCATTATGTCAAAAAAAATAATTGTATTGAGATTACAGAGATTCCATATACTGCTACCGTAGAACAAATTATAGATAAAGTAATTGAGAACATTAAAGCAGGTAAAATAAAAGAAATATCTGATATTAGAGATGAAACAGATTTAAAAGGATTACGTATTACTATTGATTTAAAAAGAGGTACGGATCCAGAAAAACTCATGGCAAAGTTATTTAAGCTAACAGCGTTAGAAGATTCCTATTCGTGTAACTTTAATGTTTTGATTGGTGTGACACCTAAAGTACTAGGTGTTAAAGGTATACTCCATGAATGGCTGAAATTTAGAATTGATTGTATTCGTAATATTACATTATATGACATCAATAAGATTTCAGATAAACTACTGTCTC
>JABXKX010000639.1 GCA_013619035.1 Peptostreptococcaceae bacterium | reverse complement strand
AATTTCGTATGACCTATTTTTTTGATATCTTTACCCTCAAATTTTACAGAACCCTTTTCAGGACTGTCTAGAGCACTTGCTATTGCTAACAAAGTGGTTTTCCCTGAACCGGACGGACCAAGAATCGTGTAAAACTTGCCTCTTTCAAATTGATAGTTTAAATCATTTAAAATATTTCTTTTTTTACCACCATCAATATAGCCATATGAAATATTACTCAGTTCAAATATTATATCTTTCATCTTTATGCCTCCTAATCCTGTAATGCTTGTCTCGGGTTGTAACTGAGTATAATCAACAATGGAATCAATGATGCGATAATCACGATGCCTATACTGATGATAAATAGGTTTTTCATAACATCAAAAGTCACTTGAACATCAAAGTCTTTTGCGACATTTTCCATCTCTACTTTTCCGTTTACATTACTCATACCATCAAAATAGAACATATCACTACCAATCTCATCTTCTTTTTCAATCAATTGATTTTCTACAATCCATTCACTTACTAGTTGAGAGCTTTGGTAACTTAAAAGCACTGAACAACCAAATGCTATTATGGCTACAATAATGATTTCAATAACAAATTGAGCTATAATCTTATACCTTGCTTCACCACTAGCCAGTAATAAGCCGACTTCAAATTTTCTATCACGAACAAATATTGTAATCAAAGAAACAATAATCGCTGCGCCTGCAATAAAAATAACCCATATCAGAATAGAAACAATCATTGATATCAAATCCAGTGGTTTGGTCAGTTTATTGTATTCTGAATTAGCAGCATCTAATACAGTATATTTAGAAGGTAAATTAACAGCTTGATCTTGAATAAATCCATCTACTTGTAAAGGATCTTTTAGTTTAAAATAAATGCTTTTGATTATTTCAGGACCATCATCCTTAAATATCTTTGAAGAAACATACATATCATTGCCAGTGATTTGAGAATCATTCACTTTGTAAATGCCGACTACTCTAAAGTTAAGATCGCCATTTTTCATATATGACTTAAATGTCATTTCATCATTTAATGCCAGATTATTTTTATTGGCAAACTCTTCTGAAATAACAATTGTATTTTCATCAGACGTATTATCAGCAGTTTCTATATTTCTTCCGTCTACGATTTCCACTTTCTTAGCATCAAATTCAATTGGTACACTGTTGTCTGTCGCTTTTAGATTAAAATAAGCGGCACCATCAAAACCGACCACCATTTGAACGGAAGTACTACTACCGCTATCCTCATTACTAATAGCTTTATATTCCGTACTTTCTACATAATCCGTGTAATTGATGTAAACCTTCTCTACACGATTATCACTACCAATGGTATCTGCTGTACCTTTTGATAATTCCATTTGTTCAAACTCATCTTCAGACAAATTATCTTTATACGCTTTCATATAATCCGCTTTGTACTCTACAATAGCACCGAGTTCTAATCGGATAAACTCTTTTGACTTTGAAATACTATTTTCAATAATCACCCCTGTAAATACCATTGAAAAAACAATAAATAAAATAACTAAAATCATAACTGCTTTGGTTGGTTTTCTTAATAAACTTAAGAAACTATGTTTTAATATTCTCATACGACCTCCTCTTTCAATACCAGTTTACTTATTTCTTGTGAAACTGATGTGAAAGATGTGTGTTGATTCTATGCAAAAAAAATAGCTTCCGAAGAAGCTATTTTCTAGCGAAACATCTCAAGAGATGATTCTAAAATATCGTTTATATAAGCGAGTACAATACCATAATTGGTAATTGGCACGCCAATTTCATCACACATTGTAATTCGATTGAGCATTGTTTTTTTATTGATCATACACGAACCACAGTGAATCACCAGATCAAAATGTTTGATGTCATTTGAAAAGTCATGTCCCATTTTAAAATGATAGTCTAAGTCAAACCCTAACTTTTTATTTAAAAGCTTTGGGATTTTTACTCTACCAATGTCTTCATGAGAGTGATTATGTGTACAACTCTCTGAGATTAAAACCTTCGAGCCTGGTTTTAATGTTTCAATGGCTTTAATCCCTCTTTCAAATGAGCCTAAATCACCTTTATGTCTAGCAAATACAATTGAAAACGATGTTAATGGAATATGATCTGGTACCATTTGATTGACTTCTTTAAAAGCTTGAGAATCTGTAATCACAAGATCCACATCTTTTATATCTTCTAAAGCAGAAACCAGTTCTGTATCTCTTACAACAAAACATTTGATGCCATGATCTAAAGCATCTCTGATAATCTGTACTTGTGGTAAGATAATTCTTCCTTTTGGCGCTTCAGAATCTATTGGAACAACTAAGATGACTGTGCCACCATACGGTACCAAATCACCGATTAAAGTCTCTTCTTCTTTACCATCTTCCAATCTCTTGATAAGATCATTCTTCAGCTCAAGGATATTGGTTTCATTCACTGCAGAAACATAATTAGCATCCGGGTACTCTGTTTTATAATGTTTTAGTATCTCGTCAGATGCTTCATCAATCTTGTTAAAAACAATCATATATGGAATACTAAAACGTTTAAATTCCTTTAAAAAGTGTTTGAATGCTATTTCATCCACATCATTGATATCATGGGTATAGATTGCAAAATCAGTACGTTGTAATATTTTTTTACTACGTTCTACCCTTAATTCACCCAATTCACCACTATCATCTAATCCAGCTGTATCAATAAACACAACGGGTCCAAATGGTAACAGTTCCATGGTCTTTGTAACGGGATCTGTTGTTGTTCCTTTAACACTTGAAACCAAAGAAATTTCTTGTCCGATGACAGCATTTAAAAGAGATGACTTACCTGCATTTCTATTACCATAGATCGCAATATGCGGTCTGTTTGCTCTTGGTGTTCCTTGCATAAGTCCTCCTAAACGTATAAATCTCTTTCTCCATTTTTGATTTTCTCTAAATTGGTTTCTGTTAGATTTCTAATGTTTTCTTTTCCTATTGTCACCACTTCTTTATTAATGACATTTTCAACTAATGATTTTAACTCATCATCACCATAATCAATGGCAAACTCTTGTAATGTCATCAACGCATTTGGTTGACACACATTATGAATTTGTCCTGACTTAGCAAGTCTCATAAAACGATCACCGGTACGACCACTTCTATAACATGCTGTACAGTAACTTGGTATGAATCCATCTCTTAAAAGTTCTTTTATGATTTCAAGTGGTGTTCTATTATCAGCCACTTCAAATTGGTCCACTTTTTTACCGAATTCTGCTTCCTCTTTGTAACCACCAACACCTGTACAAGAGCCAGCACTTACTTGAGATACACCATAATTCAAGACTTCTTTTCTCATCTCAGCTGATTCACGTGTTGATAAGATAATCCCTGTAAATGGTACGGCAAGTCTTATAATCGCAACGATTCTCTTAAATTCTTCATCGGTTACAATATCAGGATACTGATCAAGTTCCATCCCAACGGCCTTTTGTAATCTAGGCACAGAAATTGTATGGAAACCTACACCCCATTTTTCTTCTAAATGATCGTTATGAAGCATCAAAGCCATCAATTCAAACCTGTAATCTGCAAGACCGAATAATACACCACCACCAACATCGTCAATTTTAGCTTCCATCGCTCTATCAAAGGCAGTCAAGTGATAATCATAGTCGCCTTTTAGTGATTTTGGATGTGCCTCTAAATAAGATGGTTTATGGTATGTTTCTTGGAATAAGATATAAGTACCAATATCTCTATCTTTTAACTTTTTATAATTTTCAACTGTTGTTGCAGCAATATTTACATTAATTCTTCTGATGTTACCATTTTTATTTTCAGTATTGTAAATGGTATCAATGGCATGACATACATAATCGATATCACAGTTAACAGGATCTTCTCCTACTTCAAGTGCTAGACGTTTATGTCCCATGCTTTCAAGCAGTTTGACTTCATCTTGTATTTCTTTATCATTTAATCTTTTTCTATGGAATTCATTGTCTCTACCGTAACCACAGTAAGTACATGCATTTACACAGTAATTAGAAATATAAAGTGGTGCAAAGATAACAACTCTATTTCCGTATATTTCTTGTTTGATTTCACCAGCGATTCTAAATAACTCAGCATTGGCTTCCGGCGAATCATTTTGAATTAATTTAGATATTTCCAAATGTGTTAAACCTTTTAAGGTTCTAGCTTTTTTTAGAATTTCTTTGATGTCATCTAAAGAAGTATTTTTACCTTGTTCAAGTACATCCTCTATATAATCGTGTTTAATAAATTGACTCATTTTATTTCCTCCATCCATCATGATCACCACGTCCCATATCAACTTCAAAACCAACTGAATTGATTCTACCTTCAATACATTGTCTGCAGTGAGCTGCTTCGTCTCCTGTACAAATTTTATCTTGGTACAGCTCGTATTTTTCTCTTACATTCGTTGGTGATAAGTTTGGCATGACTACATTAGCACCTACTTTTAATGCCTTTTCACGCCCTTTACCATCCAATGTACCCAGTGCCGTTGTTGATGGTAATAACACTGAAGGAATCATTAATCTCGTTAAAGCCAACATCACAAGTGTTTCTTCAACAGTACCACCAGTTGTACCAGCAAGTGGTGTTTTCTCATGAGGAATAAAGGGTCCAATACCAACCATATGAGGATTTAATCCTTTTAAGAAGATTAAATCTTCTGCTAAAATTTCATTGGTTTGACCTGGTATACCGACCATAAAGCCTGCACCCACTTGGAAACCTATATCTCTTATATCGTATAAACAAGATTTTCTAGAACTCAACTTCATATTCTCATGAATCGACTCATATAACGCTTCATTAGCCGTCTCATGTCTGAGTAAGTATCTATCAGCACCTGCTTCTTTTAATTTTTTATAACTGTCTTTTGTACGTTCACCTATAGACATGGTCACTGCTACATCTGACCATCTGCTCTTGATTGATGAAATGATGTCTACCAGTATATCGTCTGTAAAGAATGGATCTTCTCCACCTTGTAAGACAAATGTTCTATAACCTAACCAATACCCTTGATCACAACACTGCATGATCTGTTCTTTGGATAATCTATAACGTTCTGCTTCTTCTTGATCTCTTCTAATGCCGCAGTAGTTACAATTTCTAACACAATAATTTGTAAATTCTATGAGACCTCTCATATAGACAGTATCACCATAATACTCTTGTTTTGTTTCTAAAGAGTATTTGAATAGTATTTCTTTTTCTGTTTCGGTAATATGATCTAGAATATAAATAAGTTCTGCTTTTGTCAGATCATTTTCTCGATGTAATTTCTCAATTAAATCAAGGACTTTCAATAGGCACCTCCTACAATGTCTTCTTAGAGATAGCAGTCTTAACAGTAACACCATCTACATTTCCAAGTTTTCCTGTTAGTTCATTAATTTCATCTAGATCGCCACAAACGGTTAAAGAAACAACTGATATATGTTCTTCCATAAAAGGAATCCCCATTCTACCACGAATAATTCCCTGAAAATCAGATACGATATCATTGAATTTTTGATTTGTTCTAAGCGGATCATCTAATACTGCAGAAATAACACCAATTTTTTTCATACTTTCCTCCAACCTGAAATGTGTTATCACACATTTCAATCCGTAGCTTTGTGAATAAGCCATTCCAACCTTTTCACAGTTTGTTTTGAATAAACTTTTCTCCAAATAAAAAAACTTCCCCAACATAATGAGAAAGAAGCACACAAAAATAAGACAAGCACAATCGTACTTATATATTATGGCGTTCCTTTTGAAAAAGAATCAACTTTCTTCATTAGGTTTGCTATGTTGAAACCACGTCTAGAAGATTTCTCTCATAGAGATGGTATATATTTAGAATACACTAAGATTGTGAAAAAAGCAACAATCTTATTATACTTTTTTAGTGTAATTAAAAAGATGCAGGTAAACGAAACCTACATCATACTTCTTTGACCTAAAGCTTTTAAAAATCCTACAACATAAACATCTCTGCAATATTTATAACTCTTATGACCTTCTTTTCTAAACAATGATGATAATTTATCTTTGGAGATACTAATCTCAACTACTTTAAACAAATCCAACATATCTTCACTGCTAAGAGAAAAAGCTATTTTTAGCTTCTTAAGCATCACATTATTAGTACTTCTTGGATCTTCTATCATCATTGGCTGTCTTTCTGTTTGACCTGGTTTTAAAGGTTGTTCACCTCTATTAAACACGATTAAACCATTCAGAAAAGCTTCAAGTGTTTCATATTCAAATGGCGTTTCGTTTTGGCCCAATAAAAGTTTATTAACTGCTTCTTCACTCATTTCAATATGACCTAACTCAAATACTTCCACTATATCTAAAGCTTCAAAGCCTAATGCATCACTTAATCTCATTAATCGTTCTGTATTATTCATATATCCTCCAAAATTCTTCAAGCATTAATGACAATCACCAGTACTTTACTCTTTCGAGTTTGAAGATAGATTGATTATATCATCATTTATAAGAAAAAACACTTTAATCAAGCGTTATACTGTTGATATTTTCTAGGACCTTAAAAGACAATCTCTCTTTGGCTTGTTCTGTCCATCCAGATACTTTGTTACTGCTGATCAGATGGTCTAATTTTAAAAATTGTTCTTTGTAGATACCCATGGCTTCACTATCCATAATCGAATAGTTAGTGTCATCTGCCATCCATTCTAAAAAACCGTCTACATCGTATGTTGGTCCTAAAGATGTATTGATAAAAATTTTACCAGAACCAAATAACTTAAAATGTTCTTTTTCCAATACTTTGGTATGACGAGGTAAATGAGTCGATACCATATCCACCGTTTCGAGAAGTTCTTCTAATGGCAAATATTTTATATGATCATTTTCAATAGGTTCTTTTCTTGTACGACTGTAATAATAAACATCCATACCAAATGCATTCGCACGACTGGCTAACATTTGTCCTAAAGCGCCCATGCCAATGATTCCTAATTTTTGTTTTGATAGTTCTAATATGCCATCTTTCCATTGATGGTTACCAAATCCATGTAATAATTTGATTAATTCAGCTAAGATGAATTCAACAACACCTTCATCACCATAATCTCTTACACCTAATACTGGAATGTTTCTTTCTCTACACGCTTTGACATCTACATTGGCACTCATTTCATCTATTAAACTGCAACACATGCCAACATATTTAAGATTTGGACAATTTTCAATAATATCTCTTTCAATTCTCGTATTCCAAGAGACTAAGATCACATCTGCATCTTTTACTCTTGATAAAATAACGTCTTGATCTGAGGGATAATCATCGTAATACACCACTTCTTTTGCTAACTTACTCAGTGCTTCTTTAACATCAGGCACCATGCCCGTGTAATCTACCGATACAATTTTATCAAACATACTTACTCCTTGTAAACGACATATTGGTTTCGACCATTCATTTTAGCTTGATACATCGCTTCGTCACTTTTTCTAACGACTTCTTCTAACGAATGTTTTTCTGGTATCAAAGTTATCAAACCTATACTAATAGTATACTCGAATCCTTCTTTTAACAAGGTGGTCTTACTAATTTCTTCTCTTAATCGTTCAATGTATTTTTCTGCACCTGCTAATTCTGTTTCTGATAAAACAACAATAAATTCTTCTCCGCCGTAACGACAATATAAATCATTGATTCTCATTGTTGTTATTAAAGCCTTTCCTAAATGAATCAAAACTTTATCACCAAAAGCATGACCATACGTATCATTAATTTTTTTAAAATAATCTATATCGATAAACAACATTGATAAGACATGTTTATGCCTCCTGTGGTTCTCAAGAATTCCCACCGCTCTATCCATAAAATATCTTCTATTAGGTATCCGAGTTAACATATCATGTGTCGCCAACTCCATCAAAGCCTTCTCAGACTCTTCTTTGGTTAACAATAAAAAACCGGGTCCACTGACCACAACCAACAACACTAGGGTAATATAACTAAAATTTTGAATATGGTTCACTGTAAATAAAGACATATTTTCAAAGTGGGCATTAATACCTCTTAAAACCATCACTGAACAAAAGAAGACATATAATAATCCGATATGACGTTTAAATTTGGAACTGGATTTACTAAACATATATAAAGTTGTAGGATAAATAAAAAGCGAAAAAATTATAAATGACGATGCAATGATATAAACACGTCCCGGTTCCTCTACTGGTATCAGAATAAATCCAATACAAGAAACTATTAAGATCAGACTTTCTATCAATAAACTTAATTTATTTAAGTGTTTAATCATCACTAACATAACAAGGGCTTCAAAATAAAAACTAGCAAACAAAATCACATTACCTAAATCTTGTGATAAAACAATTGGTATATCTCCTCTTAGAAATAATAAAAGCCATGCAACTCCTTGAAGAAATCTTGAATGCCCATACAATGTAATCATTCTCTTTTCGTTGGATTCAGTACGTGTAAATTTATAACCAAAGACCAACAGACTTAATGCTAAGTTACTCCACACTAAGATACCAATCAAATCTTTACTGTTTAATTCTATTAGCCCAACTAATCCATTCATAAGCAAATCTCCTATAATTTGAACATACCCCAAAATATACTATTTACACGAAGAAAAATCCAAGCAAGCTTGGATTCTTCTTATTCAATGGATTTGTTTTTAAAATCTAAAGCATCTATCTTTATCTGTTCTTCCGTTTCCAAGTAACTGATAACAACGGTATCTCCTTTTTCGGTTAAAGCAACGAGTGGGTATTGATCCACTGAGACAACAAATAAAGTTTCACTATTTGTAAATTTAACGATAAAGTAACCTTCTTTTAAATAGCCCACTCGAGAAACAGTGCCTTTTATTTCTTCTAAGCTACTGTACTGGTCACTTAAAGAATTAGTGGCAGCCCCTTCTGAGATCAGTATTCTATTATACTCAGTCTGAGCTTCTCTTAAAGTTTTTCCCCAAGCAACAGCTCTATAATTATCAACCGATGATAAAGCATATCCTACAACGTTACCACTATTGCCTTTTAAAGTTGAAAGGTACGTTGCTGAACCATTGATATTAATAAGATAAGGATACTTGGCTGTATACCCTGCATTTTGAACCAACTCTTCCATTAGACCCATCGCTTTGTTTTCTGTGGATCCTGAAATTCTATTGTACTCAGCTTTACAGGTTCTTGGATTGTATATTAAAAATCCGGTAGTTGCTTCATCTCCACCATAAGATGTGATGCCTGTGTAAAAGTAGATATTCCCATCTTTAAAGACATAACCGATACCATCGGTATTTTTAAGTTTGCCTTTATCAGAAGGATTCCACCAACCATTGATATAACTACCCCAATCATCCAAATGTTCTTTGAATATTTCTTTTGATGAAACTCTGTCTATCCAATCGGGTTGTTCATCTTTTTCAAAGAATTCAACGTCTTTTGTCACTGGATCCACTACAATCACACCTTCTACTTCGGAAGTAGAAAATCCCGTTTTATGTGTATAGGCTGTAATGACCCATCTAGGTTCACCTGCTTCATTTTCTTCAAATGAATAATCTGTCAGTCCTACAGTCTTATACTCTGAGTAAACCACTCGCTTAAGATCATTGCCAAAACTCGCGGAGGGACAAACAGAGAACTCTGAATCAACAAACTCTGCCTCCCCAGTTGTTGCATTCACCTTAATGTATCCTGGTACAGTTTGATTTTTAAAGTATTTAAACAAACCAGAATGTTCTAAAGGAAATAACCAGTGTGGTTTACCATCAACAACCGATAAGGTACCATATTCTGATGAAATCTCATACATAGATCCTAGTGATGGATCCTTTTCTGTAATCAGTTTTTCACCAAATCTAATAGCATCCGATTCATCCCAAATGACTAAGTTATCCATATCTACATTGGGCATGGATTCGTCAAATGTTATTTCTTCTACATCTAACATTTTTTGTTTTATATCTGATCTAAATATGGCTGTTGAAAACAATATGCCAACAATCATAATACCAATCAATAGTACTGATAATACACCACCAATTTTACCTGGTAAGTGATTTATGTTTTCCCTTTTCTGAAACGCATAACCCACAGCTGTCATAATTGCAACAAATATAAATCCCAAAATGATAACATGTGCAAATCCAATATTTAATACAGGTAACATAAACCAGGAAACGATAGCTGTTATGATAGCGGCAACCAAACCGCCTAATAATGTTTGTTTCATGATGACCTCCCCTCAATCATAAAATAAATATCTCTTATACTTAAAGTATATCG
>JABXKX010000304.1 GCA_013619035.1 Peptostreptococcaceae bacterium | reverse complement strand
CTACAAAGTTTTGTTGCAATCAGTAAGTACAAGAATTTTTCTAAAGCTGCTAAAGCGCTTTATTTAACACAACCTACGATTAGTCATCACATTCAAACTTTAGAAGATGAATTAAAAACTACTATTTTAGTAAGAACCAGTAAAAATGTTTCACTAACAAAATCTGGTCAACTTCTTTTGATTCATGCGCAGAAAATTCTAAATGAAAAAGAACAAATTCATTTTATGTTTGATCGCTATAATGGCGATATATCTGGGGAACTTGAAATTGCAACAAGTACCATTCCAAGTCAATATTATCTGCCGAATATCGTAAAAAGTTTTTCTAAGATTCATCCAACAATGAGTTTTAAAATTGAAAAACTCGATTCTGCTGGTGTCCATAAAAAATTAGAACTCAGCACCATTGATTTTGGTATTGTTGGTGCAAAGTCCAATGCAGATTTCTTTGCATATGAAAAAATTTTATCAGATGATATTGTTTTATGTTGTGATTACAACTTAGAGACTGATTCTTTAACCATTCAAGATTTAAAGAAAATCCCACTGATTATAAGAGAAGAAGGTTCTGGTACAAAAAAAATGCTTATGAAAGCACTTGCTGAACAGAATATAGAAAGACATCAACTCAATGTATTTGCAACAATCGATGATATCAACACCATAAAAGCCTGTATTGTGGGTAGTGATAAATATGCTTTTACGTCAAAGATTGCTATACAAGAGGATGTTAATCAAAAGAAATTAAAGATTGTTCCTATCGATGATTTTGATGTTTCAAGGGATTTTTATTTCGTTTACAATAAGAAACATATTTTAACACCACTCTCACAAACTTTTAAAGATTATATATTAAGCAAGGCGTAGCCTTGCTTATATCCATTTTTGTATGATATTTATCACTTCATTTAAATCACCTGGTATGATTTTATGCAAACATTCAAAAGGTTCATTCATGTCACTTGAGCAATTTGTGTACAGGTAAATACTATCCATTCCTACTGCATTTGCACCTTTAATATCAGTTGTATGATCATTACCTATATAAACACATTCTTCAGGCTTCAGATGTTCTTTCTCTAACATAATCTCATAGAACTTTTTATCCGGTTTGCTGATTTTATAATCCGAAGATAAGTATAACTTATCAAAATACTGTTCTATCCCTGTATATTTCATCTCATTTAAAGTGAATGAACTTTGAGCATTAGAGAGTAAGATTACTTTCAACTTACTTTTGTTTAATAACTTTAATAAAGCTTCTGCATACGGATAGAGTTGTACATAATCTGTTGATAATAATCTGAACATGGTTGCCGTTTCCAATAATGTCGTTTTATCAACAATAATCCCCTGGTCCATAAATAATTGATTAAAAACATCTAAGAGTTCAATATCTGGATACTGAGCGGATTCTTTTTTTAAATAAACTTGTACTGCTTCTTTATAACTTTGCTTTAAGTCTTTATAATGCGCTCCGAAATAACCGTAGTAAAGAGTCATCTGTTGCCAGAATAAGTCATTGTCTTCATCGGTATGAATATCAATTAGAGTACCATATAAATCAAATACAATTGCTTTTTTCATGTTGTTACCTCCAAAAGTATTATAACATGAAAATACCGCTAAATCATTGATTTAGCGGTACCCTATTAGTATTTAAAGAATGCTTTGTAACCTTTGTAAGCCATGTATAAGTCAGCTTTACTGATTACTTCGTATGTACCATGCATACATAATACTGGTACACCACAATCTACAACTTCAGCATTTTGATTCGCAAGTAGGTAAGCGATTGTACCACCACCACCTTGGTCCACTTTACCAAGTTCTCCAGTTTGCCAGATTACTTGATTCTCATCGAATATGTTTCTTACTTCAGCAACAAATTCAGCATTGGCGTCATTACAACCACCTTTACCTCTTGAACCTGTATACTTAACGATTTGAAGACCTTTACCAACATATCCAGAGTTCATCTTTTCATAAGCACCCGCATAATTCGGATCATAAGCAGCACCAACATCTGCTGATAATACTTTTGTATTACCCATAGCACGTCTCATATAGATATCAGAATAATTATCTACTTGAAGGTTAATCAATTCTGCTACAACATCATTAAAGAATGAAGATTGAGATCCAGTATTACCTTGAGAACCTACTTCTTCTTTATCCATAAACATACCAACAGCAGTTTTCTTAGGTGCTTCAATTTCAAATAATGCAATCAAACTTGAATAAGCACACACTCTATCATCTTGTCCATAAGCTGCTACTAAACCTCTATCTAAACCAACATCTCTTGCTTTACCAGCTGGTACGATTTCTAACTCTGCAGTTACTAAGTCAGCTTCTGTCACATCATATTTTTCATTTAATAATTTTAAGACATTAAATTTAAATTTATCTTTTGTATCTTTATCTCCACAAGGAATTGATCCAATCAATACATTTAGATCTTCTCCACCAATCGCTTCACCGATTTTCTTAGCATACTGATCTTTAGCTAAATGAGGTAAGATATCTGTAATAAACATTACTGGATCGTTATCATCTTCTCCAATAACAACATTTACTTTTTTGCCTTCTTTAGTAAGAATAACACCGTGAAGTGCTAAAGGTGTAGAAGTCCATTGGTATTTTTTAATACCACCATAGTAATGTGTCTTTAAAAATGCCATTTCAGATGATTCGTATAATGGTACAGGCTTTAAATCTATTCTTGGAGCATCTATATGACTTCCGATAACATTCATACCTTTTTCAATTGATTCTTCACCAATAATAAACAAACAAATTGCTTTGTCTTTATTCATTGCATAAACTTTAGTTCCTGCTTTTAATGGCCCATTTTTTTCTACCAATGATTTATAATCTACATAACCATTTTCAATTGCCATTCTTTGAATCTCTAATGCGCATTCTCTTTCAGTTTTACCAACATCTAAAAATGTCTTATAGCCAATACTGAAATCCATAACCATTTTCGTTTCAGTTTCGTCTATTTCTCCCCAAACATTTTTATATTCATGTGTTAGTTGTTCTTGAAGCTCTTTTAAGTTCCCCATAATTCCTCCTAAAATTTATTTCTGTATACTAAATTTCTACACTATAATAACATATTTTCAAAAAAAGTAACACCCTAAGGTGTTACTTATATAAGCTTTGTTATAGCAGCTCTTTCTGATTCATTTAATATTTTAGCAAAATCCAGTAAAATAATAATTTTACCTTCATGTTTACCCACACCAGAAATATATTCTCTATCCTTACCACTAAGGATTGCTGGTGTTGGTTCAATATCTTTGTCGTCTATTCTTAAGACTTGAGATGCTTCATCTACTAAGAATCCTATTGCAACGCCATCAATTGAATAAATGATAATTCTTGTGTCATCACTAACACTTGTTTCTGCAATATTGAATCTCTTCTTAAGATTGATAACAGGAATAATATCACCACGTAGATTAATAATACCTTCTACATATGTTGGTGCATCTGGTACCTTTGTGATATCCATGTACTCACTTATTGTGCTTACATTTAGAATATCCACTCCATACTTTTCATCTCCAAGGATAAATACTACAAATTGATTTTCAGTCATTCTAATGTTCTCCCTTCTCAGTATCTTCGGGATCTACAATCTCGATGTTGTCTAATTGTCTTTTGAAAGACTCTTTAAAATTCTTCAAATACTCTGCCCTTAACTCTTGCTGTTCAATTTTCTCAGCATCGGTTAAACTTTCATTCTTCTTCTTGTTAGCCAGAACATTGATTCTATCAAGTTTCTCTTTAGATAGCATTTTTGCACCTCATATCTAGTTTATTTTTGTAATGACAATTGACCTATTGAGCTTTCAACAGCTTTTACGATGTCATGTCCCTGCACTAGATTATACACTAATTCCATATCTTTGTACATTTCTCTGTCATCAATCCATTTAGGTACAACAGAACGTACTTGATCATATGCAATTCGAGTACCTTTTCCTAACTTAGAAGCGTCTCTAAAGTCTACACCTTGAGCGCCAGCAAGTAATTCAATAGTAATTACATTTTGAGCATTCTTAAGAATTTCTCTAGCTTTACGAGCTGCAATAGTTCCCATACTTACATGATCTTCTTGGTTTGCAGAAGAAGGAATTGAATCCACACTAGCAGGATGTGCCAACACTTTGTTTTCTGATACCAATGCTGCAGCTGCATATTGAGCAATCATAAACCCTGAATGTAAACCACCTTTTGGTGTTAAGAAAGCAGGTAAATCATTTAATTGAGGATTTACTAGTCTTTCAATTCTTCTTTCACTTGAATTGGCAATTTCCGATAATGCTATTGCTAAGAAGTCAAATGGTAGTGCCATTGGTTGACCGTGGAAATTTCCACCAGAGATTGCTAAATTAGCTTCTGGTAAAATAATTGGATTATCTGTAACAGAGTTAATCTCAATCAATACCTTTTGAGCGATATAATCAATAGCATCTTTACTTGCACCGTGAATTTGTGGGATACAACGTAACGAATAAGCATCCTGATTACGAAGTTGTCCTTGTCTAGTCGTTAAACCACTGCCATCTACTAAATCTAACATATTATAAGCAGTTGCTAGTTGACCTTTATGAGGTCTAACTGTATGAATTCTTGGATCATATGCATCTGTAATACCAGATAAAGCTTCAACTGTTAAAGCTGCAGATATATCTGATAATTTACATAATTGAACAGCATCATGTACAGCTAAACAACCAACAGCTGTCATTACTTGTGTACCATTAATTAATGCTAGTCCTTCTTTAGAAGTTAATTCTACAGGTGTTAAACCAACTTTATCCATTGCTTCTTTACCTGTAATTCTTTTACCATCAACGATGGCTTCACCCATACCAATTAAAACTAGAACCATATGTGATAATGGAGCTAAATCCCCACTAGCGCCTAAAGAACCCTTCTCTGGTATATAAGGATATACTCCTTTATTAATCATTTCTATCAATGTTTTTAAAGTACTTAATCTTATTCCTGAGTTTCCAACTGCTAATGCATTGGCTCTTAATAACATAACTGCTCTTACCGTCTCAAAATCGAAGGCATTGCCAACACCACATGCGTGACTAATAATTAAGTTTCTCTGAAGATCTTTTGTATCTTCTTGTGAGATATGAACATTTTCAAATTTACCAAAGCCTGTTGTAATACCATAGATTACAGTTTCTTTTTTAACAAAGTCTTCTACTACTTTTCTTGCAATTTCAACTTTCTTTTCTGCATCTTCTGCTAATTCTACATGGTAGCCATGTCTAGCAACATTAACAACATCTTCAATAGTCAAACTTTTTCCGTCTAATACGATTTTATTCATGATTTTACCCCCCTCTTATTAACTTACAATAACAGTTTAAGATTATTTCGTCCTAAAAACGTCAATTTATTTTCTACTTCTTGACTTTTTGTTTTTTGAACTTGATTTCCTTTTAGTTGAACCACTATCTTGATTGCCAGAATTGGCAGTCTTGTTTTTTGCTTCTGACTTTCTTTTATAAATATGAGCAGGTGCTTTGGGACGTTCGCTTCTATCTTTTATCAAACACTTCTTATCATTTCCGATTAAATCTGTTCTCCCAGCTGTCTGTAATGCTTCATAAACCAGATCATAATTTCTCGGATTCCTATATTGTAAAAGCGCTCGTTGCATTCTTTTTTCTTTCATTGACTTAGGAATATACACCGGTTCCATCGTTAAAGGATTTAATCCAGTATGGTACATCACAGTAGACAAAGTTCCAGGCGTTGGGTAAAAATCTTGCACTTGTTCAGGTGTATAATTTATATCTCTTAAATATTCTGCAAGATTAATAGCAGATGCCAAAGTTGAGCCTGGATGACTCGACATTAAGTAAGGCACAATGTATTGTTCTTTCCCAATTTTTTTGTTAATATCATAAAACTTCTTTACGAAGTCTTTATATATTTTACCACCAGGTTTTTGCATATAACTTAGTACCGCTTGATCAATATGTTCTGGCGCTACTTTTAATTGTCCACTGACATGATATTCACACAACTCTTCCATAAAACTTTCGTTATTATCCGCCATAATGAAATCATATCTTAAACCTGATCGTACAAAGACCTTCTTAATTTTATCAACATTTCTAACTTTTCTTAAAAGCTCTATTAGATCTGTATGATCAACTTCCAAATGTGGACAAGGCTCTGGGAATAGACATTGTCTATGTTTACAGGTCCCTACTTTTAACTGTTTCTTACACGATACATTTCTAAAGTTTGCCGTTGGTCCTCCAACATCATTGATATAACCTTTAAAATCATCCATTTTTGTGATGCCTTTTGCTTCTTCAACAATAGACTCATGACTTCTTGAAGTTACAATTCTACCTTGATGGAATGTCAGGGCACAGAATGAACACGAACCAAAACAACCTCTTTCACTGATGATAGAATGTTTTACTTCTCTAATGGCTGGCACACCACCTAATTTTTCATACATTGGATGATAATTTTTCTGATATGAATATTCATACACAAGATCAAACTCTTCTCTAGTTAAAGGCATAATCGGTGGATTCTGTACAAGATATTGACCCTTATGTTTCTGAACCAATGTTTTACCTCTAATTGGATCTTGTTCATCATATTGAATTTTAAAGGCTTCAGCATGTTTCTTCAGATCAGTTTCCACTTCTTCAAATGATGGTAATTCGATATAGTCCATCACGTTATCTAGAGAATCTGTTAAATAACAAGTCCCTGGAATATGATGAATGTATGCTAAATCAATCCCTGACTTCATATAATCAGCAATCTCTACAATTTGCTTTTCTCCCATACCATAGATTAAAATATCCGCTTCTGTATCGAAAAGAATCGAACGTCTTACTTTATCTTGCCAATAATCATAATGAGCAAAACGTCTCAAACTGTTTTCAATACCACCTATAATAATTTTAATCTTTTTATAAGCTTGACGAATCATATTCGTATAAACTATTGTACAACGATCTGGTCTTAATCCCATTTTACCACCTGGTGCAAAAGAATCGACTTTACGTCTTTTTTTGCCAACACTATAGTGATTCACCATAGAATCAATATTGCCTGGCGATATAATAAACCCATACTTAGGTCTTCCAAGTACTTTAAAGGCTTCAACATCTTTCCAATCTGGTTGTGGAATTATTCCCACTTTGTAACCAGCATCTATTAAAACTCTAGAAATCACCGCATGACCAAAACTCGGATGATCAACATATGCATCACCCGAGACAATAATAAAATCTAATTTTTCCCATCCTAAACTTGCCATATCCTCTTTGCAGACTGGTAAGAATTGATTTATAACCATTTTTTCTCCTTTAAATGATAGCCGTTACTTCAAAGAACGTGTGCTATCTCTTTCTACTAAATCATGAGGTAAGAAGAAATGAGTTCTCTCTTTTGCCTCACCATTTATTTGTTTTATTAATACACGAATGGCAACTGCGCCTATATCGTATATTGGCTGGTGAATTGCTGTTAATTGTGGTCGATATAATTCTGCGATATTTGTATCATAGAAACCAGCAACAGAAACATCTTCTGGTACTTTAATGCCATGATCAACTAAACAGTTGATGGCACCGACTGCCATTAAGTCAGTTGTTGCTATTATAGCAGATGGCACTTTTTTATTTTCTATAAGTTCTTTACATATTTCATATGCTTTTTCTACTCTGAAGCCGCCATTATAAACTGTTTTTTCATCAAACTCTTTACCATAATCTTCATGAGCCTTTTTGAAACCCGCTAATTGACTTGGTCCAAAAACATCACTGTCTTTACCATTTCTGATTAAAACAATATCATTATGACCATACTCAAATAATTTAGAAGCCATTTCACATACCGCATCATGATTATTGACAGAAACTGAAGATAAGTTAAGTTCACTTGCATCTCTATTAATCATCACAACCGGCATTTTCGACGATTCAAAGAAATTCTTATGAACCGTTCTAAGTTTATAGGTTAAGAATAACATCCCTTCAACTTGTTTTGTCTGAAGCAGGTGTAAATAATGTTCTTCAGATTCTAAACTACCATATGAGTTACATAATATAATATCATAATCATAAGTCTTTGCAACTTCTTCTATAGCATTTAAAAGTTCTGCAATATAAGGATCCGATAGATCTGGAATAATAACACCGATCAATCGACTTTTTTTAGTTACCAAACTTCTTGCAACGGGATTGGGTTTGTACCCTAATTCTTCAATTACTTTAACAACTCTAATTTTTATATCATCACTAACCGGCTTAGAATCGTTAATAACTCTAGAAACCGTTGATATCGAAACATTTGCTTTTCTCGCTACATCTTTTATTGTAATACTCATTACGCGCCCTCCTTTATAATATTGTTGCTATAACACCACTTATAGAATTTATAAAATTAGTTGTATTAAAACTAAATTCTTTTGTCGAAATTGGGACACTAACGATTAACAATCCCTTCGGCTGACTCTTATATCTTAATGGTGAAACAATAAGAGATTTCCAATCTGGTATATTCTTCTCATCTAATTCACTGATATCATTCCAATTGATAAAATAACTTGCATTATTGGCATCAATATACTCCATAATCCTGTCGGTGTCTAATATCTGTTGGTCGTATATTGTATCATCACCTGTATATTTAGTATAAACTTCTTTGATTGAATCCTCTTCTACTTGTACCAGTGAAATTTGTTGAGCTTCACAGACATCCGAAATTGTAGTTAAAATCAGTTCGATTTTTTCTAGTTTATCTCCATCTGTTTTAACGGCATTCATAATATCTATAATCGCTTGTACATTTCTTGTATCGGTGGAAATATTACCTTCTAGTATGCCGGCCAATTTGTCAAATCTTAGACGACTGGCTCCTAAATCTGCATGCCATGTAGTTGTTTGATTTCTACCATTATTTTTAGACGCGTATAATGCTTGATCAGCTTTTTCAATGAGTTCTTCTTCAATTAAACCCAGTTCTGGATATGATGAGATACCCAAACTTATCGTTACTTTCTTATCATCCTTTAAAAATTGTGTTTCGCTGATTGCCAAACGAATTTTTTCGCAAATTTTATAAGCATTTTCTTTATTGGTATTTGGGAAGACCAATATAAATTCTTCTCCTCCATAGCGACCAATTAAATCGGTTTCACGAACGCTATTTTTTATGACCGCACACATTCTATATAAGATTTCATCACCTTTACGATGACCATATGTGTCATTGACATTTTTAAACTTATCAATATCTAACATTACAACAGATAAAGCATCTGAATTTATCTTAGATCGTTGAAGCTGTCTTGAGAAAAGATCTTCAAAATACGATCTTAAATAGACTTCTGTAAGTTTATCAATAGTTGATATACGCTTCAAATTATAATTATCGACAAAGAAGTATAACATATTAAGAAGCGACATACACTCATTATATGGTTCTTGAGTGAAATTATTAAAAGCTTCTTTCGCATCAATGTACATATAACCCTTAACTTCAGTTAATTCATTAGAATCATCAGAACGTCTTTTTACGACTGATGCATCACTTTTAATAATGGGTATGCATAATAGTCCTTTTCGCTCTAGTAAGAATGGATAACTTCTAACTTTGTCATAAACTGAATTCACCAATATACCATTACTAAGATTGACTGATGATTTTAAGATCAAATCCAAATCTGGTATGTCATAATCTTGACTATTTTTTATCACTTCACTGATTTGCTGATCTTCATCTAAAATAAAGATAAATCCTCTATCTCCCATTAAGATTTGTGTACAGTATTTTAATATCAATTGAATATTTTCAATTTCATTTTTTCCAAAATTCTGTATCAATTTATTCACAGAATCCAATACGATACCATGTTTTTCTTTATAGATCGCACCAAGACTCTTTTGAATACTCTTATTAACAACAAAATTCTTATAATCTGTTAAATCGAAAAAATCATCTGCTTTTCTAATTTCAAGTTCTGTATAAACTGTTTTTTCTTTATAACTATGGCCAACAAGTTTTCTATGTATATTATTAATTTTACTTTTAAGATCTAATTTTACCTCATCACAGAAAATATAATTCTCTCGATTTTCTTTAGGTAAATAATCAGCTAAATCTTTCAAAATATCAAATGCATTAAAATAACATTGAATAGCTTCATAGTAATTGTATTGATCGTAATACTCATCCCCTAATACTTTATAAGTTAACCAGGAATCCTCTTTTCCGAAATTATCAATTTGTTCTGCAATCAGTGCTTTGAAATAATCAATTCTTTGATCCTTTAGAACGCCTTTTAAAATATTGTGTCTTCTCTCTATCAACTCAGTTTTAAAGATGGGATTTAACTCATCGTCTAGTTTAAGTAAATAATGTACCTGTCTCTTATACACATCTGA